>JAICPX010000132.1 GCA_025929635.1 Chitinophagaceae bacterium | reverse complement strand
TCTTCTCAAAATTTGGGAAGTGTGACCATTCAAAGGGGTCATCAGGCACAAGGCAATGTCGGGGGAGGCAATTCCGTAGCAAGGTATTTTAATATACAGCCAGTGAATAATTCTTCATTGAATGCCACATTGCGATTTAAATATTTTGATGCAGAGCTGAATGGAAATATCGAATCATCTCTCAACTTGTTCAAAAGCATTGATAATACAAATTGGAGCAACCAGGGTGCAACCAGCCGTAATGTGTCAGAGAATTATGTTGAGAAAACCGGAATTAATGATTTCTCAGCATGGGTATTGCGTTCGGCCATTCCATTATGTGATTTTGTTTTTTACAGGGATGCCGATGGAGATGGCTATGGTGATCCTGTCAACTCTATTACCGGTTGCGACGAGCCTGTTGGTTATGTCGCAAACCATAGTGATTGTGATGATACAAATGCATCTGTTCATCCGAGGGCGGCTGAAATATGCGGAAATCTTATAGATGATAATTGTAATGATCAGACGGATGAGGATTGTACAGCATCTGACCCTTCAATAACCATCAATGATATTACAGTAAATGAATCACAAGGTACCGGGCAACTTACAGTAAGTCTTTCTGCGCCATCAGCCAATACAATAAGAGTAAGTTTCAGAACAGTGAATGGCACTGCATCACATCCGAAAGATTATACCCGCAATACAGGAGAAGTTGTATTTCCGCCAGGCAGCACAACACAAACTATCAATATCGCAATTATAGCTGATAATAAAGCAGAGCCAGATGAATATTTTGATGTGCAATTGCATACTCCTGTTGGAGGAGCGACGATCAGTGATAATAACGGCCGTGTAACTATTGCCGAGTCATTGCTCACAAGAATAAATACATCAATTAGTAAGATAAGAGAGAATATGAACAAAGATCATTTTGATGTAAGAGTTAGTAACAATCCTACGCATTCACAATTCAGATTGGATATTGAGACAAATAAAGAGGAATTAGTAACAATACAAGTAAGCGATGTACAGGGAAAAATAATTCAACGCATACAAGCCAAACATCCTTTTCAACCAATTTATGTCGGTGCAACCTATCGTTCAGGTGTTTACTTTGCGCAAGTGAAGCAGGGAACGAGTATGAAAACGGTGAAGCTGATTAAATTTTAGAGGATATAAAAGCCCGGTGGTAGATGCCGGGCTTTTTAAAATCCGAGCTGCGTTACAATGAGAAGCATCATAATCTCAAAAAACCCTGTATCGTTCCCCAAAATTTTCCCGATTTTTACCGCTTCTATGCGGAAAAAAGAAATCTGGATCATCGTGCTGCTGGCGGCTATCAACTTTACCCACATCCTTGATTTTATGATCATGATGCCGTTGGGAAATTACCTGATGCCGTTCTTTGACATTACACCGAGGCAATTCAGTTTTCTGGTCGGAGCGTATCCTATTACGGCATTCTTTTCAGGATTTGCTGCTGCATTTTTTGTCGACAGGCACGACAGGAAGAAAGTTCTGGTATTTGCTTATATCGGTTTCTTGATCGGCACGCTTGCCTGCGGAACGTCACCAACGTATGGGTTACTCCTCGCATCAAGAATATTAACCGGGTTGTTCGGAGGTCTTATTGGCGCACAGGTATTATCAATAGTTGCCGATCTTTTTGGCTATGAAAGAAGAGGTGCCGCCATGGGGGCCGTGATGAGCTCATTTGCTATTGCATCAACGATCGGTGTTCCTTTTGCCCTATATCTTTCAAATATTTTCAGCTGGCATGCGCCATTTATTTTTGTTGTTGGTATCGGTGTCGGCATTGTATTCCTGGTAATTAAATACATCCCTAGTATGGACAGCCATATTGTTGAGAAGGATGACACCAAACACCGGTTTCATGTTTTGCTGAGCGTTGTTGAAAGTCGTCAACAAAGCCTTGCTCTTGTTTTTTCTGCATTGGTAATGATGGGACATTTTCTTATCATTCCATTTATTAACCCCTATCTTGAATTCAATAAAAATTACTCAAGAGACATTACTCCCCTGATCTACTTCTTTGGAGGAATTGCTTCTTTTTGTGCGGCACTTGTATTAGGAAGATTGTCTGACAAAGTGGGAAAGCTGAAAGTGTTCTCATGGGCTGTGTTTTTATCTTTTGTCATGGTTTGGATCATTACTAACCTTCCATCACTGCTTCCATTTTCAGTCGTGCTGTTATTCTTTGCCATTTGGTTTGTTGTCGCTACGGGTCGGGCTGTAACTGCACAAGCTATGATCAGTAATGTGGTAAAACAGGAACAAAGAGGCAGTTTTATGACTTTTAACAGCAGCGTACAGCAACTAGGTACCGGGATCGCTTCCCTGGTCGCGGGATTTATAGTTACAAAAGACAGCACGGGAAAACTTTACCGATATGAATGGGTGGGTTATATATCGATCGTTGTATTGCTGCTTGGATTGATGCTGGGTCGCTATCTGTTTGCAGGTATAGACAAGACCCGGGGTAGTAGCCTGGCGGAGAAGCAGGCCGGCAATGAAGATGTGACATCAAAAGAAATGACGGGCCCAGGTATAAGAACCTGAGCAATTTTATTTTTGCTTTCAAGTATGAACCAGGCCAACATGTTTTCACCGCTTTTCAAGACTGTGTTTTTTTTATTACTCTCAATCATTCTTTCCTGCACGGAAAAAAGACATGCCAGGGTTTTTGACGTTCATCTGCATGGCGACACTGCGCCTGAAAAACAAATGCACAACTTAGCAGTAAACGGAGTTTACGCAATTGCAGTGAGTACATCATGGTCCGGGCAACTAAATTATAACACAGATAATGAGCTTGCGGTATTGCGTGGCTTGTTTGTTCCTTGCCCTATTGGGATTGTTCCGTATAGCAAACAAAAATGTTTTGAAAATGGCAATGAATGGCCAGACATTAACTGGGTAGAGCAACAAATAAAGGAAAAGAAGATTGATTTTATTGGTGAAGTACTTACGCAGTATTATGGTATCTCCTCTTCGGATACAGCAATGTATCCTTATTATGGATTGGCGGAAAAATATGATCTGCCCGTTGGCATTCATACCGGCGCTGCCGGACCCGATCATGGCTGCCCGAACTTTAAACTACAAATGGGTAATCCTCTACTCCTAAAAAATACCATTATTAGATTTCCCAAATTAAGGATATGGCTTATGCATGGAGGCGCACCATTTGTAAGAGAATTTATTGAAATGATGAAAACCCATCCGCAGCTATATGCGGATATTTCTGTGCTGAATAACCCGCGGATCGTCCCACCAAAACAATTTGATTCTCTCATGCGGATGTACATCAATGAAGGATTTGAAAACAGGCTGATGTTTGGCTCCGACAATGCTGAGATTAAAATGACAATAGCTGCCGTCGAACAGTTAGCTTTTCTAACCGTTGCACAAAAAGAAAAAATATTTTATAAGAATGCAGAAATGTTCTTTAGCAAACAACATTAGGAAATATTGATAATCGGTATTGGCAATATGACAAGTCAAGCTTTACCAGTCTCTAACAATGAAAGATCCGATATCCTCGATGCACTTCGTGGATTTGCTTTGTTTGGAGTTTTGTTCGATAATATAATTGGTTTCAGTGGTTGGGGTATGATGGGTGAAACCGCACAAGCGTCACTACGTACATGGCCTGCTGATGGTATCCTGGGTTTATTGGAGTTGACTTTTATAAAAGGCAAGTTTTACAGTTTATTCTCCCTGTTGTTTGGCATTGGTTTTTCAATCATATTGATTCGCAATGAACAAAAAGGGGTTAATCCTTTAAAGATCTTTTATCGCCGGCTCATCATATTACTGTTATTTGGTGTCGTTCATTCGTATTTTTTATGGGAAGGCGATATTCTTTTGTTGTATGCACTAATTGGTTTAGTGCTGCCCTTATTCAGGAAATGTTCTGACCGATCATTGTTGATATGGGCGGCAGTATTCATTGCTTCTCCTATTTTGATTGACATTATCAAAGTACTATTCAATTTCAGAGCGGGGGCTTTTCTTGAAAGTATTGCTACCAGGGTTGATACCAGGAACGGAATTACCGATGATAACTACCGTCAATATTTATATAAGGAGGGAAGTGGTTGGCAGGAGTGGAGAAACTGGCAGCAGTCAGGTTTATTCTGGAGATACTCCTATCTAATAGAGTCGAATCGCATACCGAAAGTACTTGGTATGTTCCTGCTGGGATTTTGGGCAGGTAGAAAAATGATGTATGTGCATCTTGAAAATCATGTTTCACTTTTTAAAAAAATGAGACGCTGGGGTTTTATCATAGGGATTCCATCTGCACTTGCCTGTACTTATTTTGAAATCTTTGCAAGGGAACATATGAAATCTGACTTTGCCCACATTGGGAATACAGTCTTTTATGCACTAAGTGTAGTTCCATTATGTCTCGCCTATACATCTGTTATCTGTTTACACTGGATAAAGAAAAAGGGAAATAGCAAATTGAAGGTGCTGGCGCCAATGGGCAGAATGGCATTGACCAATTATTTGATGCAAACGATTCTGTGTGTAATTATTTTTTATGGCGTCGGTTTTGGTATTGGAGGAAAGATTGGGTTGGCCATCGTTTATCCAATTGCTATTGGGATTTATGTGCTGCAGGTCATTTATAGTAATCTTTGGTTCAGGTATTTTAACTATGGACCATTTGAATGGATATGGAGGATGCTGACCTATGGAAAACGATTAACAATTTTAAAGAACAAATAACACCTGGTTAATGAGAATACTGTTTCCACTATTTATGGCAGTTTTATTTAGTTGTTCCGAAACTGATACAGGCGAAGCAACTGAAACAGCCACTCAATCAAACGATAAAACAAAAGAAGAATTACTTTTATTAGAACGCAAATGGCTTGAAGCGGAGTTTGTCTTGGATACAGCGTATATTTCGGCATTAATGGATACAACTTTTATTAGCATTTCGGCTAATCGAATTTCAAACAAACAGGAAGAATTGAAAGGCATATATGACAATATTAGTGCAATGCGTCAGGATAGTATTTTTCTTGATTCATTGAAATTAGAAGACGCGGCTGTAAACGTTTATGACAACTCAGCTGTGGTGACTTTTATAGTTCACACGTATAAAAAGGAAAAAGGAAGGCCCACAGAAAAAAGAACAAGGTTTTATGATGTTTGGATAAATCGGAATGGAGAGTGGAAAGCAGTATCATCCCAGGGATCGACATTGACACACAATCAATAACGCTGGCTGCAATGTAACGTTAATCTAAATACACAAATTATGAGAAAGAATGGCCTTATATTTTTAGTGAGTCTTATTTGCTCATGTTTTTGTATTGGACAAGGTTTTGATACAATTAAAGTAAAGGTGCATGATCATATTGTGACGCTTTATTCCTCTGGAATTGGCAAGCCAAATGTGATATTAGAGGCGGGAGGAGGCTCCAATCATAAAACATGGCAATTGGTTCAACCCAAATTAGCAAACTCATCGAGGGTTGTTTCATACGATCGGCCCGGTTATTTAAATTCTGATACATGTACTTCGCCGAGAGATGCGATCACAATTGCAAAAGAATTGAAAGAGGCGTTAACAAAAGCTAACATCCAACCACCATATATATTCGCTGGTTGGTCCTATGGTGGTTCGTTGGCAAGAGTATTTGCCGGTCTTTATCCAAAAGATGTTGTGGGAATGGTGCTGGTTGATCCCGCCCCGGAAGACGTGTATGCCCGTTTTGAAAAAGAGTTTCCGGAAGTGATGAAGGAAGATGAAAAGTACATGAATGAAATATTGACAGGCAGAAGCCGGCCAGGCGAACGCGAGGAAATGAGGATGTATGATTCCGCAATGAACCAGGCAAGGCGATCAGATAAATTACATTCGACTCCAACAACTTTATTGATAGCTGCAGGTAAAGCAGAAGGTGGCCAGGATCGTGATACTTCACAGCCTATGGCCCGCATTTGGGTGGAGGAGTTAGTGAAGTGGGCAAAGAAAAGACCGAACCTGAGGTATGAGATCATTGCCAACAGCGGTCATCACATGGCAAGATTCCAACCGGATACTGTTGTTAAGGCTATTTTACACCACGTAGATCAGTATCACATAAGAGCTCGTAAAAAAGCGGGTATTCCGGACAAAAAACCAGAACAATTAAAAGATGGAATACAAACTCGAACATTAAAAGAAGCTGGCTTGAATGAAAAGAAATTGAAGGCAATGGTTGACTCTTTGATCAACACGGAAATGAAGAAGCAAAAAATTCCCGGTCTTTCTATTGCTGTAGTTCGTGATGGAAAGATGGATTATGTAAAAGGATATGGTTATGCAAACCTGGAACATAAAGTACCTGTAAAACCTGAAACAATTTTTCAATCCGGGTCTGTAGGAAAACAATTCACTGCTTTTGCAATTATGTTATTGGTAGAAGATGGCAAGATCGGATTAGATGATCCTCTCAACAAATTCTTTCCGGATGCACCGGCAACATGGGAAAAAGTGACTGTAAAGAACCTACTCACACATACAGGTGGCTTTGGTGATTATCCTAATGACTTTGATTATCGCGCATCTTATACAGAAGATAGCATGTACAGGCTTATCAGAAAGATTCCCATAGCATTCAATGCTGGCGAAAGGTCGCAATACAGCAATTTGGGTTATGTTACTTTAGGTATTATCATTGGCAAGATCACCGGTAAATTTTACGGAGACTTTCTAGGCCAAAGAATTTTTGAACCGTTGGGCATGAGTACTGCAAGAGTTATTTCTGAAAGAGACATTATACCAAACAGGGCTGCAGGCTATCGTATCATCAATGAAGAAATAAAAAATCAGCAATGGGTTTCGCCCACAGTCAATACCACGGCAGATGGTGCTCTTTATTTAACTGCTCTTGATATGGCGAAATGGGAAGCAGGATTGAATGCAGGTAAACTATTAAAAAAAGAAAGTTATGAAGCGATATGGTCACCGGTTAAACTTAACGATGGCTCTGCCTACCCTTATGGTTTTGGTTGGGCAATTGATTCAATAAATGGAAAACGTATTCTTGAGCATAACGGAACATGGCAGGGATTTGAAACAGTGATCAAACGTTATCCTGAAAAAAAACTGGCAGTTGTAGTGTTTGCAAATCTCCGCGGCGCCAAGCCGAATAAAATTGCTACAAGAATAATGGAGCTCTACCAGGCAGAATTGGCAAGGCCAAAACTAAAAGCCATCAATGATACTGAACCTGCGATGACAGCGATTGCAAAGGAGTTCGTGATAAAGTCAATGGAACAAAAATTAACGGCTGATCTCTTTACACCTGCGTTTGGAAAACAAATGATCGATATGTCGCCACAGATCGCAGCTGGTCTGAAGCCCAACGGATCATTCATCAAATTGGAATTGCTTGATCGTAAAACAAAGGATGATGGAATGAGAGTCTATCATTACAGAGTAATTTTTAGTAGAGAGGAAATGGAGCTGGTCATCACATTGACAAAAGAAAATAAAATTGCCGGAGTAGAAGGAAGGGAGTGAGGATGCTTACAGATATGATAAAATAAAATGACACATTATGAGAAATGTTTTCTTATTTCTTGTTTTACTATCTTCTTTTGGACTGTTTGGTCAGACCAATAAAACTATCCTGGCTATCTTCCCTCATCCTGATGATGAAACTGTTGTTGCTGAAGTATTGATAAAATATGTAAGGCTTGGTTATAAAGTGCAGCTTATCATTGCTACGGATGGAAAAGACGGTACCAGGGTAACCAAAATTCCTGCCGGAGATACATTGGGCAACCTGAGAAAAGAAGAATCAAGATGTGCCTGCAAAATAATGGGAATTCCAGATCCTGTTTTCCTCGGCGTTGAGAGACTGGATACAAAGATCGGAGTGGGAAAATATTTCAAAGAGCATAAAAAATTATTGGATACTTTAAAAGTATTACTACCAGTTATAAAGCCCGATATTATCATCACATTCGGTCCCGATGGTGATACTCATCATTCGGAACACATAGTAACCGGTGCAACAGTCACAGAATTATTATTGCAAGAGGGTTGGGTAGAAAAGTATCCTTTGTATTATGTGGCCTGGACAAAGGAAATAGGGGAGATGGGTGAGCTTGGTTACGTTCATGAAAAATACTTCAATATCAAACTTGATTACTCAAATGAAGATGAATTAAATGGATTGGAAGCCATGAAATGTTATGTCACCCAGTTTACGCCGGAAGAAATGAAAGAAGACTATGATAGAAAAGTAAAGGACCCGAATAATTTTCTTTATTTCAGAAGATTTGTTGTGCAGAAAGGATTAAAAAATGGTTTTTAATCTATGACCGTTAAATGCTGCGGATGAATTCAAACTATTTCTTTTTGCTCACGCTGTGGTACGCAGAACATCCGGATTTTCAATTGAAGAAATGATGAGGAGAGTTTTTATATTAATCTTCTGGCTTGCCTTCTTTGGTTACTTTTTATACAGGTACATTCCAAATGTTTTGGAATACACTGGACCAGGTTTTCCGCCTTACTCAGGAGATACATGGTTAAATAATCGTTTGTGGTTTGCATTGCACATCAGTGCAGGAGTTTTTGTTTATGCAATAGGAATTGTTCAGTTTACATCTTCAATCAGAAATAAATTTACCAGGCTGCATCGTTTTTTAGGTAAGATATATATTGCGGCGTCGTTGATCGCCATTTTTACCCTGGTTTTTATGATACCAAATAGTTTATGCAAGCCCTGCAGAATATCCCAGGCTATGGTGACGAGTCTGTGGCTGGTGTTTGTTTTATCAGCCTATTATTTGATCAGGCAACGAAAAATTGAATGGCACCGGCGAATGATAATCAGTAGTTTTATTTGTGCGGCTTACTTTGTTACTGTACGTGTGGTCGATAAATTTGCAATGCCTTTGTTTTTTTCAATTTCAAAATCTGAAGATGAGGCATTGCTTGTGTCTGATATTTTTGTGTGGGCAGTGCCGTTGAGCATCTTTCATACTATATGGTTTGTTAGAGATAATAAAACAAAACTTCATGCAAAAAAAATTGTTGTCGATCGCAATGCTTAGCTGGTTTGTTGCTTGTAAGCCTTTAGCACAACAAAAAAAATACGTTGTGACAGAACCAAAAGCAAAAGAGATCGTTGATCATGTTTTGAAAACCTCGCCGGTGATTGATGGGCATAATGACCTCTTCATTCATTATATGGACTGTAAAACCTGTCCAAGAGATCTACAGGATTATCGTCTCGATACCATGGCAAAAGGACATACTGATATTCCGAAAATGCGTAAAGGGAAGGTAGGTGCTCTGCTGATCAACGTTTTTGGAAGTGATTCGATCTCCTATATTAAGGCGTGGGACCTTCTGTACCGTATGGAGGATATGTACAAGAAAGATCTGAAAATCGTAACCAGCAGCAATGAAATGCGCACGGCCATGAATGAGGGAAAAATCGGATTCCTTCCCATCCTGGAGGGTGCTAAGCGCTTGCAGGATGATCCTGCGTTGCTTCGAGTGTATTATGAACTGGGTTTACGCAGTGTAACATTTGCGTATAGTACCAATGGACTTGCGGACGGAAGTGATGATGCCGCGACACATAATGGAATATCATCAATAGGAAGAGAAATGGTAAAAGAAATGAACAGGCTTGGGGTGTTGATCGATATGAGTCATATTTCTGCTAAAGCAATGAACGATATTCTTGATGAAACAAAAGCTCCGGTAATATTCAGTCATTCTAATGCAAGAGCACTGTGTGATGTAAACAGGAACGTTCCGGATGATGTATTGCTTCGCTTGAAAAATAATGGCGGTATCATCATGTTAACTTTTGTTCCATATTTTGTGAAAAAGGAATTTATGGATTGGTTGAACAAAGGAGATACTGTTTATTACGATAGTCAGAAGGCATATCCTGACAACCGTGCAAAAAGAGATAGCTTAATGGATGCATGGGAAAGCAAGAATCCTATGCCATCTGTTACAGTTGCAGATATGGCAGATCATTTTGATCATGTAAAAAAATTGATCGGAGCGGATCATATTGGTATGGCTGGTGATTATGATGGTATTTCATTTACTATAAAAGGATTAGAGAATGCCAGCACGTATCCTAAC
>JAICPX010000644.1 GCA_025929635.1 Chitinophagaceae bacterium | reverse complement strand
CGCACCGCTTTCGCCGGTTCGCATTGTCATCGACAAGTCGGACTACGAACTGCATGTGTACGATGCCAAAGGCTGGTTTGCCACCTACCCCGTCGTCTTTGGTAACAGTTCGCTTTCTGATAAAAAAATGGAAGGCGACAAAAATACTCCCGAAGGAACTTTTCGCATTGCTTCAAAGCGGGTCCATGATAAATGGCACCGTTTTATGGCACTGGATTATCCAACAAAAGAAAGCTGGGAAAAATTTAACAGAAGGAAGGCGAATGGCGAAATACCTGCTTCAGCAAAGATCGGTGGTGGGATCGGTGTGCATGGCACCTGGCCTCATGAAGATTTCCAGATCGACCGGTATAAAAACTGGACCCTTGGATGTATTTCAATGAAGAACGGGGACGTTGAACATCTCTACAGGTATTTGCCCGTAGGCGCAAGGATCACGATCCGCCGTTGATCATTTCAAAAATTCATTTACTGACGTTTGCCATTTTTGTTCATTAGCAGCAAGCAAGTGCCCGTGACCAGCACCTTCATACACCATCAATTGTTTTCTTGCTGTACCGATTGCCCTAAAAATCTTATCCGTTTCATTTTTTAAAACATATTCATCCGCGTTGCCCCATTGAAGTAATACAGGGCAACCGATCTTACGGGCATATTTAGCTGTATTGTGACCATAACCCCAGTAACCTTGCTCCAGGCCTGCCCAGAAAGTTACAAAGAACCCGAAAGGTTCTCCGGGGAAGCCGCTGATCCTTGCTCTTGCACTTATATGATCCTGCAAGCGGTTGAATGGCATTTCAAGAATTATTTTTTGTGGCTGAAGATCGTATTGCCACATCGCCTTTGAAATGATCACTGCGCCGAGTGACATACCCCATAACACGATATTTCTTTCTTCCTTTTTTGAAATAAAGTCATAAGCAAGCTTCACTTCTTCCGATTCTTTATACCCGATCGTATTGACGTTGCCTTCACTATTACCATGAGCCCTTAGATCAACAAGCATGGTATTATAACCCCATGAAAGAAACTCGTATGCTTCTCCCAATACATTTCCTTTGTTTGAATTCAATCCATGAAATAAGATAACGGTTCCTTTTGCAGAATCAGCCTTTATGTACCAGGCTTCTAGTTTTAATCCTTTGCTCGTGGTCAATTGAACTGTATCATAGGGAATGCCCGGATAATATTGAATCAATGACTTTGCTAATTTCCTGCCTGTCATCAACCGCCAGGTACGTAAAAATGGTTTGCCTTGAGAAGAACGCTGGTTCCTTATTTTATCATCATCGTAGTAATGAGTGAAACGATAACCGTGAAAGGCAGCACTTATATTGATTAGTATCAACTGGACGATCAATACACGACCAACCCATTTAAAAATGCGGGCAAGTCTTGTGTTGGTTTTTTTGTCTTTCATAGATATGATAGATAGGAGCCAAATCGAACTCCAATGAATATCGGGTCAAAAATAATTTTTCGTTGCAGAAAATCTTAATTAGCTGTGGATATTTTCTTGATAGCTTTTTAAACCAAAAGACAAGTTGAATACTATTCAGAATTAAATTCGCTGCCAGTTTACTTACTAGCCCTTCAACATATTTCGAAAAACCTTTTAAAGCAGCTGACCCGGCTGCTTTATTTTTTTCGACTCAACCCCGGCCCTTCTCCATCGGAGACGGAGAAGGGAGAATATGAAAAATTTTATAGTTTATTATTTTTTATTTCATCAACAACAGCGGGATCAAGGAGTGTTGTCGTATCACCAAGATTCGCCGTATCGCCTTCAGCGATCTTTCTTAGTATGCGCCGCATGATCTTCCCGCTTCTCGTTTTTGGCAAACCGGAAACAAATTGGATCTTATCAGGCTTTGCAATCGGGCCAATGACTCTTGTCACGGTTTGCAATATATCTTGTCTCCTGGAGCTTTCATCGCCATG
>JAICPX010000459.1 GCA_025929635.1 Chitinophagaceae bacterium | reverse complement strand
GGATATAACCCATGAAAGTTTGATACGCAACTGGAATAAGTTAAACACCTGGGCAAACCAGGAATTTGAATTTTATTCTACCTACCTGGATTTTAAAAAACAATTAGACCGCTGGAAGAGCAGTGGAAAGAGTAATGACTTTTTATTGCCTATAGGACCGCTCACCTATTTTGAAAACTGGTATAATAAATGCAAACCAAATGTTGGGTGGATAAAACGTTATTCCGAAATTCAAAAAGATCAGGAAAAAGCAACTGCTGATTCAGAAGGAGTATTGGCAGATGTCCGGGAATTCATTAAGCGAAGTGCAAAAAAAGTAGCGATCACAAGGGCTTTTATGAAATACGGGCCACAAAAGATTGCGACTGTAGTGGCCATTGCTGCCATGCTGATACTAAGCGGATTTTACTGGTATGATGCAGAGCAAAAACAAAACAAAAGAGTAATTGAAAAAGTAAGAGCTGAAAGCATGACCTTAATGAAAAGTAAAGAGGTGGGTTTTAATAGTAAGGCATTGCCTTTGTTAATTGAAGAACGGTTTAAGCCGGGATCAATGATGGCTTATCTGAATGGATTAGATCGAAAAGCAAGATTAAGCCTGGCGAATGAAACCTATAAGCAGTTGTCATTAATTGATAAGAAGGATAGCAGTGCTTTAAAAACAGAATTAAGGAACCTGATCCAGGCTGATTTCAAAGAATTACTGTCTAAAAAAACGGATTATCCTTTTTTGATGAACGAACTGAATAAGTTCACCACGCTGCTAGCCTATGATAATTACTATAACCCTTCAGGCATTACTGAAAAAATGCTCCGGGAACTGGCTGACGAAAATTATGGTGTTGCCATCGCCTTTTTCAGATCGAAATCATTGTTTCAGTCTTCTGTTTCCATTGAGCTGAATTATGGCATACAGCAATGGCTTACGTTTGGCAATGCTACAGTTGAAAAATTAAATACAATGCTTGGTTTGTTTTCTCCGTTTGAAGAAGCAGGAGGTAAGGCCATATTTGATGTTTATTATGCAAAAGGCAGTTATGAAATCAACGGCCGCATTCCAAATGATTTTAACGGGGGTCATCACACCCTTGCGTCTTTATATGCAGCGCTGGGAGATATTGCCAAAGTGATCAAATGTTTTGAAGCGGTTAAGCAATCAGGGCAGAACGATTATTTCACGGGCAGCCTGTTTAATAATTACAATAATATCCTTGCAATAGTGTATCAATATGGCCATCGTGAAAAAGCTGGCAATTTGGTGAAATGGCTCGGCGCTAACTATGCCAGCAATACACCGCTGACTATTTATAGAAATTGTGTTATCCGTTCAGGGTATCTCAGTCATTTTTACAGGGTAAATATTGAGAAAAATATTCTTCGGTCGTTCAAGGGTTATTTTTTCCCGAACAATTGCCTGGCACCACGTGAAGTATTCAATGCGCTGGCGGATGATTATGATATGTTAATTGACACGGTAAAAAATAGCTCCAACAGAAATTACCTTATGGCCATGAATAAAAAAAGACGGGCCATGTTTACTCATAAGTATGGGCTTGACCGGGGATTGCCATCCGACGTCGGTTACCTCGATAACCTGTTGCAGCAGGCTGTTGACAATTTCAGGTTGATTGATAAAACTTACCTGGATACCGCCATGACCCCTGTTACGCTTCCGTACTACGGCGATGGGGTACGTAACCGTAATTTCAAACGGAAACATATGTTTATCTATCCGGATTACATGGATGGATGGTTTAGCTGGACTTATCACTCCGATCTATTTTTCAATTTTGTTAATAAGAATAACCTGTTTGGAGAATTGTATACCACGACTGCAGATCTGGCCATGATCCATTTCTGGATTGCAAAAGCAAATGAGGTAAAACCATTTACCAATAATGGTGATGCATTTGATAATACTTATCAGTTGAGTGATGAAACTTATACCCGGATCCTTGCCTTAGCAAGTACACACCCCCAGGGTAAAAGTATTGATCAGAATTTAACCAGTCTTATTTTAGCTAACCGGGCTTTTGACCGGAATGATTCAGCGGCAGGAATGAAATATTATAATCTTTTTAATAAAGAAAGTTTTGCTGCTTCACGGGACAAATATGAGTACCTGGAAAAAACATTCTTCCTTAACCAGCTTAAAAATTTATGCGTAAACCTGGCATTGGCCGGTAAGCAACAGGAAGCTGTAGCATTAGCGGAAAAATTCGAGAAGGATCATGAAAAAGCATTTGCCTATATTTTTATGGCAGAAAAACTTTACCTGAAAAAAACTGATCCGTTAACCTTTGTTTACCTCGACTCTGTTTTTTCCAAATCAAAAGATGTTGATTTTTCACAGTTTAATTTTGGCGCCAACCAGGCAATTGACTACAGGTTTAACCTCATCCTGCTCCTCTCACGAATTGGCGGGAAACATTTAAATTCTTTATCATCCGGTTTCCTTGCAGAGATAATTGAAGGGAATAAGTTTGGTGGTGTAATCAGTAGAGTATATGGCGTGGCTGAAGAAGGTAATTTTTACAGGGCATTGACAGCCATACCTTCAACCTTAACCGAAACACAGGATTTAGTTGCCCGTGCATTCATTATATGGCAGGCTTGCCGTAAAAAGGAAGCTGAAGAAGGAGTAAATAAATGGAATGCAATGGATGAATTTATAACTCATGATTTTAATTATATATTTTATTTGCCGAATTGATGAAAAAATATAATGCCATTTACTATTTGCTTTTTATTCTGCTTGTCATGGGGACTTTTGCTTCCATGGCGCAGAATGGCTATGGTTTAAAAATCATGGGAGGGGTTGCCATTGCATTTGGCCTGATATTTCTTTTGGAATTTATTGCGGCTATTGGGAACAAACAAAAGAAAGACGTTTATGCATTGGCAGAATTGGCAGCCATGATTATCTTCTCTGTTATCTTCGGTTGCCGGGTTTTTTATATCTATTTTCCCTATATAGAATGGCTGTTTGCCGCAGCGGGTGTGTGGCTGGTTTTTTTCTATATCCGTAAATTGTTCATTCGCTACCAACGGCTCGCATCCAGGAACCGGAGATTGGCCTGGTTGGGTGTGATTTTTCACCTGAGTATTATCTTATTCCTTGTCTCATTAATTATGATTCCTTTTGCCTCTCAAAAAGCAGAATGGGTCGGCATGGTAGCATTTACCTTATTGCTTGTATTCATTATTGGGGCATTTGTGAAAAGAGATGACATAGTCGATGGTAATAATGTTACTGCAATGCAAATGGTCACCGGGTTCCGGGATCATTCAATAGTGCTTGCTTCACTTTTTTTATTGTTCTCTCTTTTTGCAGCATTTAATAAAGCAGGCCTGGGTCCCGGAATTTATTCAGATGAATTTCCCAGGGCATATTTTAAACTGGTTGATAACGCCACATCGGGAAAGGGTAAACCTGTGGATGGGAAATACAAATACGAGGAATTTATGGATAAGTATCAACAATTCCTCAAGCATCATAAGGTCAGGGATAAATAGGATACTATTATTTCAAATGCTAACAGTATTTCACCCGAAAACCACTGCTATCTTGTCGCCCGGTTCGCGGATAGCCTGCCAGGCAGGGATCGGAAAATTGTGTATCTGCAATTAATATAAGAAACGATTCACGATCAATTGATGGCGGGGACACAAAAAGTTTTTTTAGCATTTTGTTTAACTTCTTGAGCGGCTGCAATCATCACCTAACCGTTATATTCAGTATATTTGAGCAAATGGCAATAAACGATCATATCAGGCAAAAAAATATTATCAGGTACCTGATTCTTGATATGCGTGATTGTTTTACTTGTTCATTTCCCGAATTCATTC
>JAICPX010000261.1 GCA_025929635.1 Chitinophagaceae bacterium | reverse complement strand
ATAGGGCTTGTGTCCCTTGAGCCCTTCTGTTGCTACAAAAGTTATGAGGATGGTGGTTGATCAATCGCCAGCCGCAATAACTTTAATTTAACTGAAAGAGAAAAAGAAATTCTTTCCTGTCTTGTAAAAGGAATGAGTTATAAATTGATTGCTGATGCATGTTTTATCAGTATCGATACTGTTCGCGGACATATCCGGAATATTTATGAAAAACTGCATGTACATTCGAAGGGCGAAGCCGTAGCAGCAGCAATCAAAGGAGAGATCGTATAACGAATCAAATTTTTTGAATTCCAATGACCTCATCCTCCAACTCCTTCTCCAACCGGAAAAAGAGCAGCGCAGCTAGGCGAAGCCAAACGATATATCTTGCATTTCAACATTAGGACAATTCCAAACTTACGATGACTATTCATTCTAAGTTCCCCCTTCGGGGGACAGGGGGCCGGAGGTTCACCTGCTACTATAATTCGGCGATTCCCTTGTTACTTCCACATCATGCGGGTGACTTTCTTTCATTCCGGCATTGGTGATCTTTACAAAAGTTGCGGCTTTTAATTGCTCAATAGTATTTGCACCACAGTAACCCATACCTGCCCGCAGACCACCAGTGTATTGATAAACGATCTCTCTTAATGTTCCTTTATATGCAACACGACCTTCAATTCCTTCCGGCACAAATTTTTTGATATCATCTTCCACATCCTGGAAATAACGATCACTGCTGCCTGTGCTCATGGCACCAAGCGAACCCATACCGCGATACTCTTTAAATTTTCGTCCTTCATAGATAATAGTTTCACCGGGACTTTCTTCTGTTCCGGCAAATACACTTCCCATCATTACGCAATCAGCACCGGCAGCAAGGGCTTTTACAACATCACCGGTATAACGAATACCACCATCGGCAATAATTGGAATATTTTTTTGTTTCAATACGGAATAAGCTTCCATCACAGCAGTAAGTTGTGGCACACCTGCACCGGCAACAATACGTGTTGTACATATCGATCCCGGTCCAATACCAACCTTTACACAATCGGCACCTGCTTCCGCCAATGTTTTTGCACCCTCAGCAGTTCCCACATTTCCTGCAATTACATTTAGTTTTTTAAAGTTCTTTTTTACTTCTTTGAGTGCGCTGATCACTCCTTTGCTGTGACCATGTGCGCTGTCAAGACAAATGACATCAACGCCTACGTTTTGCAAGGCTGCAACACGTTCCATCATATCTCTCGTGATACCAATACCAGCACCAACGAGTAGTCTTCCAAATGAATCTTTTACGGCATTCGGATGACTTTTCAATTTCAAAATATCACTGTAAGTGAAAAGTCCTTTTAATCTTCCCTGTTTGTCGATGATCGGGAGTTTTTCAACTTTGGTTTTCTTAAAAAGTTGTTCCGCTTTTTTCAGGTCGGTTCCTTCCGGTGCAGTGTAAAGATTTTCCTTTGTCATCACTTCGCTCACTTTCCTTTTCGGATCATCTTCAAACCGCAGATCACGATTGGTAAGTATGCCAACTAATTTATGTGCTTTATCAACAATGGGAATTCCACCGATCTTGTTTTCTTTCATGAGCCTCATGGCATCACCAATATTCGCATTTGCGGGTAAAGTAACAGGGTCCAGTATCAAACCACTTTCACTTCTTTTCACTTTTCTTACCTGTGCTGCCTGTTCCTCGATGCTCATGTTCTTATGAAGAATGCCCAGCCCGCCCTCTCTTGCCAGTGCAATGGCAAGGTTTGCTTCTGTTACCGTATCCATGGCAGCAGATAGCAGCGGTATGTTAAGCGTGATTTCTTTTGTAAGACGGGTTTTGATATCGACATCTCTTGGCACTACCTGGCTATAGCCCGGCATCAGTAATACATCATCGAACGTAAGCCCTTCGCCGAAAAATTTTTGGGAACTTGTGTCTGTGGTGGGAGTAATTCTTGTTGCCATGTGCAAAGATAGGGTGGCAGTCTATATGTCGAAAATGAATTTTTTGGTGACCAACTTACACTACTGTTTGACTTCCGTCGCACTCTTCTACGTTTGTTTTGTTATTCAGCATTGAAAATAAGATCCTTCACCTTTTTTTCTGCCAGGTCGATCAATCCAATGAAATAGCAGGGACCGCCATCTCTTACCCGCAAGATCTCTTCTTTCCAAATAGTCATTAACGTTCCACTTCGAACACAAAACCCATTTACTACAACAAGCTTTTTGCCAGTTGAATCCATGACAGGAATACACTGGTATCTATATTCACCATAACCCATCTTATCCTGTATTAGTTTTTTGTCATTAAAATAGCTGACAAGGATTCCTTGAAGTAAACAGTATTCGCCACCAATCAAAGAAGCTTTTCTAAAAGAAGAATCAAAATCACTTACATAATATTGTTTGAAAGGAAGAATTGCAATTCTTGCAGTATCAGGGTTACAAGTTATCGATTGAGCAGACAGATCAAATAAAAAAAAGTAGAAATAGGGAAACGAGAGATTTCATAAAAGGAAAACGAAACAGCAACTGATATATTTTAGAAGCAGATTTATTTTAACGTATCAACGTCACTGTTCCCTTCTTCAAAACCTCTTGCCCGGTATCACGATGCGTATAGTTCAACATCCAAACATAAACCCCGGTTCCTTGTAACCTTCCATTGAATTTTCCATCCCATCTTTTTTTCCAGTCTGTCGATTCAAATATCAATTGACCCCAGCGGTTGTAGATCCTGAAATGATAATTATCAGCCTTTACTGCATTATGTGGTCCGAAATTGTCATTGAGTCCATCATTGTTTGGAGTAAATGCTGTAGGGATATCTGTAGAACAAAAATCAAGAACAGTGATAAATTTAGTGACACTATCACTACAGCCCAGTGATTGATTACTTACGATAAGCTTTACCGGGTATTTGATCTCCCGGCTAAGCGTTGGAAATAAAAATGGAGGCGGGTCCTCTACAAAACTTGTTCCCAAAGAACCGAAGTTCCAGCGCCAGCTATCGATCGTTCCTGTACTTGTATTGGTAACGGTAAGTTTATCTTCAGGACAAATCACGTCATCGGCGGTAAAAGATGCTTTTACTTCATTGTCCAGGTCAATTGTTTTGGAAACCGAATCAGTACAAACACCATTGCTTACAAATAACTGTACATGATTGCTGCTTATCGCCGGGAAAATAGCGGACGTCGATTGCGTAGTGATTGCTAAATTATTAATATCCCATAACCATGTGATTACATCGTTGGCTCCATTATGCGAAAAGAATATAGTGTCTTTTGTGCAGCCATAGTTGACGTTGTATTGAAAATCTGCCGAAACCGTATCAACGGCAGTAAATGTCAAGGTTTGCAATGGAGTTTCCATTCCACATTCATCAACAACAATATTTCCATCGGTACCTGCTTTTAATGTAACAGTATACGTTCCTTTACTATAAATTGGTGAAGCAAAATTTACAACCACGTAAGGTGTAACTCCATTAACACAATTTCCACTTGCACTGTTGACATTAACCGGTGATGGACCGGTAATTGAAAAATCGCTTCCATTAGTTGCGATCGAACTGCAGTTAATTTTCTTGGGAAAATAAACTCTAATTGAATCGGGAGCACAGCCCACTTTACCAATACTGTCGGCAAATACTGGTTGTGGTTTGTTATAAGTGAAGGTGGCGATCTCACCTTGAGGTACCTGGTTGTCACAATGGTCACGAAGCGTGTTACCATCCGAACCATTATTAATGACGACACTGTAGGTGCCATTTGGAAGGGGTGCCGCCAGTGTTAAAGTAATCTCATCGAAGTCAAATCCAAACGCACAAGAATCTGTTGTTGCAGCGACGACAGTCGTAATAGCCGGGGATAGACTGAATTCAGACCCATTTGCAGTAATGCTATTGCATTTTACTTTTTTATTCAGCTTCACGGTGATCTTTACACCATCACAATCGGCTTTTGCGGTTGCTAAATGCGGAGTGGTTGGATCGGTGATCACTGCAGTGCCTCCGCCAAATGAAAGATCATAACCGCTTTGCCCGTTGGTAAAATGACTGATCATTAAAATATACTCATGACCGGCAATAAGTGTCGGCATTTTGGCAAATGTTGGAGCATTTAATGCGGGATCCGATGCACATTGAATAAAAGTTACTCCGGTTGCCGATGCACCGGTATTGCCATAGGTACCTGCCCAGTTACCTGTAACTACCAATGAATTGTTAGTAAAAATATCATCGGGATTATGACCCGTGATGTCCCAAAGCTGCCAGTCATAATCTTCGTTGGCGGCCAACGGTGCAATAAGAAATCCCAACGTACCACTAACGAAGCAGGTAAATTTATAGAAGTATGGGTTCCTGTTTTGATAGGCTGCTCCACCACCGGCGGGTGTGTTTGAACAACCGGGAACAAAAATGTCATTCGTTGAACATAACGGTACAGTTGCCTGGTGAAAAACGGTGGTACCGCAAACAGGAAATGCAGTGGATGGCGTTTGTCCGAGATTGGTACACGCCTGTCCAAGATCTTCTTTAGCCAGCAAAACAAATGCAAGCAATACGAGATTATATTTTAAAAGCAGTTTCAAGGGATCGTTGAGCTCAAAACGGGTTTTGTTCGCTATTCAGACAGCAAGATAATTGAAAACGTTGCCCCGTTTATCAATCTATAAACGATTTAACTTGCCCGGGATTATTACTGGAAATCAATTCATTTTATAAAGTTTGCCGGGTAAGGTCGAAACCACTCCCTGTAATTCAAGATTTAAAATGGCGGCAGCCATGGAACTGCTGCTTAACCCGCTTTTCAGGTTAAGTTCATCGACATGAATAAGGTCTTTTTCTTTTAGTATATCAACAATTATCTTTTCATCTTTTGATAGCTCAATGAACAATTCTCTTTGACTCTTTTTCTCCTTTTCACTCTTAGCTTTCTCCTCCCATCCCATCACTTCAATCAATTCTTCTGCATCGGTCAGCAACATGGCTTTATTATTCCTGATCAAAAAATTACACCCTGCACTTTTATTATCGGTTACTTTTCCCGGTAATGCAAACACATCCTTATTATAACCATTTGCCAGTTCGGCCGTGATCATACTTCCGCCTCTTTCTTTTGTTTCGATCACCACAGTCGCATCACTCATGCCTGCAACGATCCTGTTGCGTGTTGGAAAATTATGTTTATCGGGTTTTGTATTGCTGCGAAATTCAGTAAGCAGTCCCCCGCCACGTTTCAGCATGTCTTTTGCAAGGTTAGAATGATCAGGTGGATAGATCTGGTCAAGACCGTGGCCCAGCACACCAACAGTAGGAAGGGCGTTTTTTAAAGATGCTTTATGGGCGATGGCGTCAATGCCAAATGCCATACCGCTAACGATAAGAATATTTTGTGATGAAAGATCTTTAATTAATTTTTCTGTTTGCTGTTTTCCATATTCGGTGTGATTTCTTGTGCCAATGATCGCAATGATCCTCGATGCATTCAGATCCGCTTCCCCTTTGTAAAAAAGAAGAGTGGGAGAGTCATAACAATTCAATAAACGTTGCGGGTAACTTTTATCGGTAAGAAATAATGGTTTGATCTTGTATTTCTCAATGAATCTTATTTCTTCTTCCGCTTTTGAAAAATCAGTAAAGGCCCTGATCGATCTTGCCCTTATTTCGCCAACGCCTTCTATCTTTTCAAGCACATGTAGTTTTGCTTTAAAAATTTTTTCTGCAGTACCAAATTCCTGCACCAGGATCTTTGCATGCACGCAGCCGATATTAGGAACTTCTGTGAGCGCAAGCTGGTATAGGAGTTCGGAGGACATAGTCAATAGCCTTTAGTCGATAGTCAATAGTGCTACGCAGCGATTCAAATATACTTTGAACTCCCAATATAAACCAGGTGTAAAGACGAAAGACTAACGACAAAAAACTATTGACTAATCACTTTCATCTCGGTTCTCCTGTTCATGGCCTTTCCTTCTTCTGTGGTATTTTCGGCGACAGGCTGTGTTTCGCCAAATCCTTTTGCAGTAAGTCTTTGAGGGGAGATATTTTTTGTAACAAGATAATTAACCACTGCTTTCGCCCGGTTATTTGATAGTAAAAGATTATCGGCCGGCTTACCCACATTATCCGTATGCCCGCCGATCTGGATCTTCAGGGTAGGATTATCATTCATAAGCTGGACAAGCTTATCCAGTTCAGCTTCCGATTCGGGTTTCAGATCAAATTTATTCACGTCAAAGAAAATATTCTTTAATACGACCGAGGCATTTGCTTCTATCGGTTGTAATGGAATGTTTTTTTCATAAGTAGAATCAGGAGTACGGTCACTTAAAAAGAAATTATCAGAATAAAATAAATAGCCCTTCCGGTTCACATTAAACGCATAATCTTTTCCAACAGGCAGCGTGATCAGGTAATTTCCTCTTTCATCGGTTTGCACTTTTGAGATCAGTTGTTTTGTACCGAGGTCTATAAGTTCCACTGCGGAAGGCAAGCCCTTCTTTGTTTTTT
>JAICPX010000517.1 GCA_025929635.1 Chitinophagaceae bacterium | reverse complement strand
GTTACGTTGAAAGATAACTGGGCAAAACAGGTGCAAAAGGGCTCATAGTCGCCGGTTTTCGGTTGAATAATCAGCTGCTCATTTGACTTTGGTCATCGGGAACCATTGTTGAAAAAAATACTTTTGATTAAAAGTATATATGAGCTATGTCAATATATTAAAAGCCGGTACTGACCATACAATTTGGTCAAAGGGTCTCGAGTTTTACAGGGATGAATTTGATATCATGGGTAAGCGGCTTGTTGCTGTTGCCTCTAAAAATACTTCCGAGGAGGCGAGAAAGGATGTTGAGCATTTCCAAAACCAGTTTTTGATCCAGGAGAAAAATATAAGTGACCTGAAGCACGAAGTAAGGAACTATGTGAAAGGCTTAAGCAATGATGCGAAAGATCATGCCGGGCAGGTGGATGAAAGATACATACAGCAGGGCATCAGTTTACGGGAACGTTATGAGCAACTGGAACTGATCATGAACAGCCTGCGGCGTGAGTTCAATGAATTTTTGAGTAAGTGGATGTAGGAAGCAATTTCTAATTTACAACAGTACCCAAATCAATATGCCGGGTTACGCTCAGGCCCCGCAAATTCAATGTGTCCAAAGGAATAGAACGCTCTGCATATGTGTAAAAGCTGGATTTCTTATATTTCAGATCGTTGCCATCAAGTGATAAATAATAGGAGTCGAATAGACTTTTCTGTTCTAAAACCATAAATAAAAATATCAATTTATTTATACTCTCCAAATACACATCTTAATTCATCGGCAATTTCGCCAAGCGTTATTTTGTTTTCAACCGCTTCAATAACTGCAGGTATTAAATTCTCGCCGCTTATCGCCTTATCATTTAATTGCTGGAGTAACTGATCGACCTTGGCTTTGTCACGATCATTTCTTAATCTTTTCAATTTTTCTGTCTGTAAACTCCTGATACTGTCATCGATCCTGAAAGGAGAAATGACGGTGTCTTCTTTTACCTGGAATTTATTTACACCCACAATGATCTGTTCATTGGTTTCTACCTTGCGTTGGTATTCATAAGCGCTTCGCGCAATCTCGTTTTGGATGAATCCTTCTTCAATAGCATTCACACTGCCGCCCATTGCATCGATCTTTTCAATCAGTTTCCAGGCGGCAGCTTCAACTTCATCCGTTAGCCCTTCGATGAAATAACTTCCACCAAGCGGATCTGCGGTATCAGGTGCGCCGCTTTCAAATGCCACGATCTGTTGTGTTCGCAGGGCAATTTTTGCTGCTTCTTCGCTTGGTAAACTCAATGCTTCATCATAGCCATTTGTATGCAATGATTGTGTACCGCCAAGAACTGCTGCCAATGTTTGTATAGTGACTCTTGATATATTATTCATTGGTTGCTGAGCCGTTAGCGTGCTTCCGCCGGTTTGGGCATGAAAACGAAGCATCATTGCTTTGGGATCAGTAGCGCCAAGTTCTTTCATCATATTGGCCCACATTCTTCTTGCTGCCCGGAATTTTGCCACTTCTTCAAACAAATTATTATGAGCATTGAAAAAGAATGATAACCGTTTTCCAAAAACATTTATATCCAGCCCCTTTTCCAAGGCGGCCTTCACATAAGCTTTTCCATTGCTCAGTGTAAAAGCTATCTCCTGTACCGCAGTACTTCCTGCTTCGCGAATATGATAGCCACTGATCGAGATCGTATTCCATTTTGGCAATTCCTGGCTGCACCATTCAAAAATATCGGTAACGATCCTCATAGAAGGCTTGGGCGGATAAATATAGGTTCCTCTTGCCGCGTATTCTTTTAATATGTCGTTTTGTATCGTACCCGAAATTTTGTTCAGGTCGGCACCCTGTTGTTTTGCCAATGCCACATACAATGAAAGGAGAATAAAACCCGTCGCATTGATCGTCATAGATGTGGATACATCTTCAAGTTTTATTCCGTTGAAAAGTGCCTGTATATCTTCAATTGAATCAATAGCAACACCCACCTTTCCAACCTCACCTTCTGCAAGCGGATGATCGCTGTCATAACCAATTTGCGTTGGCAGATCAAAGGCAACACTTAATCCATTTACGCCCTGGGATAATAAGTAATGGTATCGTTTATTACTCTCTTGTGCTGTGCTAAAGCCTGCATATTGACGCATTGTCCACAGTTTGCCGCGGTACATATCGGCTTGTATGCCCCTTGTGAAAGGAAATTCGCCAGGCTGGTTGCTGGTCGCGGAAATGTCATTGGGTAAATAAACCGGCTTAATTTCAATTCCCGAATCATATATGATTTTCTTTTTGTAAGTCATAATCTTCTTTAAATAACCAGCAACCAGCAATTATTTCATCAACTTTCTTGCCTCAAAATTCAACGCTTCAAGTACAATATTGTGCAGGGCTTTCTTGTCCTGTGCAATGATCACTTCCATAATTCTTTTTCCAAGATCAATTCCTTTTGCATCGGCCGGCAATGTTTGTGCAATCTGATTTATGATCAGCATGTTTTGCTCCTTTAAATTATTTACTGCCTGCCATGCGACCGGGCTTACATAGATCTGTTGCGAACTATTGTATTCAAATTCCTGCTTGACACTTTCAAGCATTAATAACTGCATTTCTCTTGCAGTCAAGCCGGGCAGATTGGCACGACTTACCAGGTTTGGCAATGCAACTCTTTCAGTCAGGATCACCAGCCTTTCGTACGCCTGGAGCTGAAGCGGCCGGGTACTATATGATGGGTCAACATTTTTTTTGTTTTCATTTTTGGCGAACCATAAGTAACAAACAAGCATTGATAATAAGATGGCAAAAGTGGAAAGAATAAGACTCAGGGTTGCTGTATCCATAGATTTTGTCAGGTTTTTGCAAAAATACAGGCAAAAGGATTTGTTTTCCGAATTAGAAAATACTCCCTCGCTTTTGTTTTTTATTTTTGCAGATAAACTATTAAATGATGGTGATTACAGAAAATAGACCGGTAACATTAACAGAAGGCGCTATCAGGCAGATCAGATCATTGATGGCGCAGGAAGGATTTGATGCGACACAAAAGCTCCGGATCGGGGTGAAAGGCGGGGGCTGTTCCGGCATGTCGTATATTCTCGGATTTGATCAACCTACCGAAAAAGATAAGGTATTTGAAATCGATGGCATCAGTTGTATCATGAATGCCGCACATGAAATGTATGTCTATGGAATGGAGATCGATTGGCAGGATGGGTTAAATAACCGCGGATTCACTTTCCGAAATCCTAACGCAAGCACCACTTGTGGATG
>JAICPX010000499.1 GCA_025929635.1 Chitinophagaceae bacterium | reverse complement strand
AGCAATGGAAACTTCCCAGTCCCCAAATGATCTCGGTGGAATCAATTCCGATCGTTTCTCTTCCCGGAAAACACTGGGAAATTATTTGTAATGGCTTAGCGTCTTTTTTACAATTAAATACCGGAACGATCACATATTTATTGCAGATGTAAAAATTGGCATAGCTGCAGGGGAGTCGCTGTCCTTCGTATTCGAGGTAATCAGGCATTGGCAATTCAACTATATTCAATTGTTTGCCATTTGGCAAACGCATTGCTTTTAATTGTTTCAGATTGGTTTCAAGCAATGCATGATTGTCGTCGCTTTTGTTCTCTTCGACAACAGTAATTACCGTGTCTTCATTGAGAAACCTGACGGTATCATCAATGTGGCCATCTGTATCATCGCCAACAATTCCTTCATCTACCCAGAGTACTTGTTCTTGTCCATAATAATTACAGAGATATTCTTCAATCTGTTTTTGGTTCAAGTGTGGATTACGGTTTTGATTAAGCAAACAAAGGGTGGAAGTGATCACAGTTCCATTACCATTAAAATCAACCGAGCCGCCTTCCATGATGATACCGGGATGGTAAACCGGGATATTGTAGTGGGCTCCGATTTTGGTTGGTACTACATCATCAAGATCACATGGTAAGTATTTCCCGCCCCACGCATTATAGTCCCAGTCGACGATTACTTTCTTAATATCCGCTTTTGGATTAATTAGAAATGCCGGACCATGATCACGACACCAGGCGTCATTAGTGGGGTGAAAAAAGAATTCAACCTGTGAAAGATCAACACCTTCTTTTTGCAAACAATCTATTGCAAAAGCTTTCATTGCTTCATCATTCACATTGATCCGGACTTTTTCACTTTGTGCGAGGTATTTTACAAAGCGGCTATAAAAAGGAAATATCGTATGAATCTTTCCTGGCCATGATGCTTCCTTATGTGGCCAGCTAAGCCAGGTGGCAAGGTGAGGAGCAAATTCAGCGGGGAAATAGTAGCCAAGTTCCTTGGGAGTCATTTTTATTGTGGAGGTTTCTTAATAATCAGTAATTAATAATTATTAATTATTGATTATTAATTATTGTTCGTCATCTATGAATCGTTGCGTAATTGGTTGATAAGAATCAATTCTGCGATCTCTCAAAAAAGGCCAATGCGTTCTGTAACCATCTGTTTTGTCAGTATCAATTTCTACCACCGCAACCTCTTCGTTCTCGTGAGATGCTTTATATAGTAATGTACCAAAAGGATTGCTTACAAATGATCCGCCCCAGAATTTCATAGCACCATTCTGTTCAAGACCTACACGATTTACACTCACCACGTGAACTGCATTGGCTACAGCATGGCTTCTTTGAATGGTTTGCCATGCATTGTATTGTTCTGTATTTGTTGCTTCATCCTGTGAGGTGGCCCAACCAATTGCTGTTGGGTAAAATAAAATTTCTGCGCCCATCAAAGAAGTGATCCTTGCTGCTTCCGGATACCATTGATCCCAGCAGATCAATACCCCGAACGTCGCATATTTTGTTTTGAAAATTTTGTAACCCAAATCACCTGGAGTGAAATAAAATTTTTCATAATACGCGGGGTCATCAGGTATATGCATCTTGCGGTATTTGCCAAGATAAGTTCCGTCGGCATCAAGCACAGCAGTTGTGTTATGATAAATTCCCTGGGTTCTTTTTTCAAACAACGAAGCAATGATCACAACATTCAGCTCTTTAGCCAATTGGCTCAGCACTTCGGAAGAAGGTCCCGGAACGGGTTCAGCCAGTTTGAAATTCTCATAATCTTCCACATCGCAGAAATAGAGCGAAGTAAAAAGCTCCTGCAAACAAACGATCCCGGCACCTTTTGAAGCAGCTTCCTTTACTTTTTCGATCGCTTTCTTCAAATTTGCTTCCTTGTTGTTCGAACAACTCATCTGCACCAAACCAATGTTGACCTTTGGCATATTATTTTTATTAAAGCTGCAAAAGTAAATAATAAGTGTGGATTTCAAGGGCACTTATCACGCCGGGACAAAACTCTTAACAGTTTGAATGATCATAAAACAAGCGAGGCATCTCTTACTCTGTAAAGTTTGAAATGCCTCGTTTGCATGATAAGATCAATTACCTAAACTAAATAGCTGAATAATCTATTGTCTTTGCTAAGTTCAGTATACCTGATCTGGTATTTATTTAAGTTTTGTAAAAGCCGGTCATAATCGTCGCGGCTTTGCAACTCAATTCCCACCAATGCCGGCCCGGCTTCCTTGTTATTTTTTTGCATGTATTCAAAACGGGTGATATCATCAGTCGGACCCAGGACATTGTTTACAAATTCCTTCAATGCACCGGGACGCTGGGCGAAGTTGATAAGGAAATAATGTTTAAGACCTTCATATTGAAGACTTCGTTCTTTGATCTCCTGCATGCGATCAATATCATTGTTGCTGCCGCTGACAATGCACACGACGGTTTTATATTTTATCTCATTGGCAAAATCATCAAGTGCAGCGACAGACAATGCGCCGGCCGGTTCAACAACGATGGCATCTTCATTATATAATTTCAAAATTGTCGAACATACCTTACCCTCCGATACAAGATGCATATCATCTAATACTTCTTTACAAATGGGGAAAGTAATATCGCCAACTCTTTTTACAGCGGCTCCGTCAACAAACCCGTCAATATTTTCCAGGGTCACCGGGGCGCCATTCTTCAATGCCTGATACATAGCAGGGGCTCCTTCGGGCTCAAGCCCAATGATCTTTGTTTTGGGTGAATAGGTTTTGAAATAAGTGCCAACACCCGCACTCAAACCGCCGCCGCCAACAGGCACAAACAGGTAATCGACATAGTTTAGTTCTTCAAGTATTTCAACAGCAACAGTTCCTTGTCCTTCAATGATCCGGTAATCATCAAAAGGCGGAACAAAGGTCATTCCATTCTCTTCAGTGAATTTTTTCGCTGCAACTGCACAATCATCAAAAGTATCACCCACCAATTTTATTTCCACATTTCCTTCGCCATGCATTTGCGTTTGTTTCACTTTCTGGTTAGGAGTGATAGTTGGCATAAAAACAACTCCTTTTGCGGAAAGTTTTTTGCAGCTGAATGCGAAACCCTGCGCATGATTACCTGCACTGGCACATACGACACCTCTCTCCAATTCTTCTTTTGACAGGCTGCTCATTAAATTGTAAGCGCCACGGAGTTTATAGCTTCTTACTACCTGCAGGTCTTCTCTCTTTAGAAAGATATTGCAGTTATATTTTTTTGAAAGATGAGTGTTCCGTTGCAAAGGTGTTCTGTGAACTACTTTTTTTAATCGCAATGCTGCTGCCGCGAAATCGAGCCCCCCCGCTGCGCCGAATGGCGGATGGCTGTGAAGGGTTTGATATTTTGAACGTTCTGCCATTCTTTTCTGTCTCAGTTTATGTGACTAGTCAACGATTTGCAATTTTGAAGTCTTCTTTTCTTCTCCTTTAGCAGCAGGAGTTTGATTT
>JAICPX010000056.1 GCA_025929635.1 Chitinophagaceae bacterium | reverse complement strand
TTTTATCCGGTATTTTACTTGCGAAGTCAACAATGGACAAATCGATTTTTTTGAAGATATTTATGACGAGGATAAAAAAATGACCGAACTCCTTTTTGCTAACAAAAAGTACGGCGAATGAAACAACTTCTTCTTATCGTTTTATTGTTTACGGCATCAGCGCTCCTTGCCGGAGATACTACAGAGGTTAAAACAAAGCCCAGGATCCTGTATGGAACGGCCAGCTATTATTCAAATAGTTTTCACGGAAAGAAAACGGCAAACGGTGAGGTGTTTTCACAACAAAAGCTAACGGCCGCATGTAATGTGTTGCCGCTCGGTACCTGGGTAAAAGTCACCAATCTACGCAATGGGAAAAGTGTGACAGTAAAGATAAATGACCGGCTTCATTCAAAAATGACAAGAGTCGTTGATCTTTCAAGAGCTGCAGCTGACAAATTGAATTATATAAAAGCGGGACTCACCCGTGTGAAGGTTGAAGTATTAGGAAAGAACAAGCCTGCAAAATAGGTGGAAATCAAACTAATCTTTTATTTCAGGATATACTGGCAAGCCTTTATTTTTGTTAAAACCAAACTACTATATATGAAGCATTTATTTGTTTCACTGCTTGCCACGATCATTTTTGCACCGTTGGTACAAGGCCAGGATGATGAAATAAGATCGTCTGAAATTGGTGTTAGCTTCAACCTTTATGATTATAAAACGGCTGAACTGATTCGCACAACATCCTTAAGCGCTGTTATAAGGGATAAACAATTTGGAAAACTGGCAGAGATGTTTCCCGGAATCGGAGTACATTATTTCAGGGGACTAAAAAAGCATATTGATTTTGCCGGTTCTCTCAACGGAACGTTTTTGAGCCAGCCGATCGGGAATAAACCAGATAATGGTGTTGACAGGTTCCAGCTACAACTGGAAGGACTTGCTCTTCTTAAAATGGTTAGTGATAAGTATTGGATCCAGCCACATCTGATCGCGGGATTTGGCGGACAGAAATTTGGTGTTTATTATGGTGCCTATATTCCTCTTGGAGTTGGCCTGAATATAAATTTCTTTGATGAAGGCCGCTTGTTTATTAATTCAACTTACAGAACGCCCATTACAACAGGCACCACCAATCATCATTTCATGCATGCTTTTGGTATCGCAGGCCGGATTACCAAAAAGAAAGAACCCGAGGTTGTTGCCCCTCCGCCGCCGCCTCCAAAAGATAGTGACAATGATGGAATCATCGATGATAATGATAAATGCCCGACAACTCCCGGTGTGGCAAAGTATGATGGTTGCCCTGTACCTGATTCCGATAAAGACGGAATAAACGATGAGAACGATAAATGTCCCACTGTTGCAGGGTTAGCAAAATACGAGGGATGCCCGGTTCCCGATACAGATAAAGATGGAATCAATGATGAAGAAGACAGGTGCCCAAGTGAAGCTGGTGTGGCCCGCTACGCCGGCTGTCCTGTTCCTGACAGAGATAAAGATGGGATTAATGATGAAGAAGATAAATGTCCGGATGTGCCTGGCGTTGCCGCACAACAGGGTTGTCCTGAAATAACTGAAGAGGTGTCCAAGACTGTAGCTTATGCTGCAAAAAATGTGTATTTCGCAACGGGTAGTACCAAATTATTAAGGCAATCTTACAAGCCTTTGGATGAATTGGTAAAAGTGCTTAATGATAATACAAGTTTGAAATTGAAGATCGATGGTCATACTGATAATGTCGGAAAAGATGATTTTAATATGAGACTCAGTGATGGCCGTGCGGCTTCCGTAAAAAGCTACCTGATAAGCAAAGGGATCAGCGAGGACAGGCTCGAAAGCGAAGGATTTGGTGAAACCACACCTGTTGCTGACAATAAAACTGCCAGCGGTCGTTCCAAGAATCGCCGCGTGGAAATGAAGGTATTCTACTAAAACCAACTGCGCTGAGATGCAAAAAGCGTCTTGTCCCGGGGCAAGACGCTTCTTGCTTATGTTGAATGTCCAGGTATCATTCAGGCCATGCTCTCACCATTCATTCAGCTGATCATTGGTCAGCACTTCCTCAATGCCCTTGCCAATTGCAATGCTTAATTCCGATGCCTGCTCCGAATCCAAATGCACCCATAAATAGGAGTTGTCACGATTTATCCGTTTTACTTCCTGTACAGGCAGCACCGAGTGAAATCCATTGCTCTTCTTATTATTAGCTACATAAAAATTATGAACCACGAAATAGGGTTCTGAGTGGTGTATTTCCGCAGTGGCGTTAAGAGAAATTTGTAAGTTGGAGGAGGCCACAGGGAAATCAAAATTGATTTCGAAAGGTCTCATAGCTTTAAATTTTCTTATGTGATCTACCGTTTTCGAATTTTGTGCCAGGTTGTTTTTCTAAATCAATAACCATATTGAGTGAAATGATGACATGAAAAAATAAGAAATTCAGGAAATTTTTTCAGGGCGATAAATGTAAAAAGAGCTCCGTGGGAGCTCTCCTGACAACTAGTTAGTATGATTGCGACTCAGATCTTGAAGCCAACTGTAAGGATCACATTGCCGCCATTATCTTTCAGGTCGGCAAATGTATTGGCTCTTGGGGAATTAACACGGTACGGGAAGTTCACATCTTTATTCAGGCGATGTACGTATGTGAGGTCAACAAATACTCCTTTGTTTCTGTAGCCAAGCCCGCCGCTTGCAAACATTTTTCTTGCTTTTAATTCTTTGTCTTTATATGGGCTTGTGTAATAAGCAAAACCTGCACGGGCCATTATGATCTTAAATTTTAGTTCACCACCAATGCGGAAATTAAACGTGCCTTTATAGATGGCATCGATGGCGTCATTGTAAGGAGCGTAAGGCGCCTTTGTAGTTGAATTGCTTTCACCTTCATACGGACCATAAGACAACCACCTGTAATTGGTGTATTCAATATCGGCGGTGATAAATCCTTTTTGTCTCCTGACATCTTCGACTTCCCTGAAAACATAGGATCCGCTGATCATGAACTTTGCAGGGGAATTTAGCACATATCTATTTTCGACGGCCCCGCTGTTTCCGGTTACAACAGACATTTCGACACTATCATAACCATTGCCTGGACCAAATAAATTTTCAAGGTCTGCGGCAAAACCAGAGTTTGTAGTTTCTTTTAGTGGCATCCAGGTGGGAGAATGTACGGCGAGACCTATCCGGATATACTCCTTGGGTCTGAAGATCACACCGCCCCGCAAGTTCACACCATAACCTTTTATCGTAAATCTTTCATCGTAAGTCAGGAAATTAAAGTCATTATTTGTATTGCCGGTTGCGTCAGATTCATGATAATAAGTTCTTCTTTCCTGTTTAAGAATATCTACTCCTAAGCTTATGCCTGCCATCCATTTCTTATTGATCTCAGAACCCCACGCAAAATTTACTTCAGTCATACCGCCACTTGATTCTACAAGATTTTCCTGGTTGCGGGCAGATGGGTTTTCAGAGCGGGCTACTACCTGCAGGTTGCCATTTACATTTGCTGTATCGACCAAATAAGTGTATAGCGCCATTCTCGTTGGGATAGAAATATCCGAATTGTACATTAATGCCTCGTCGATCGTCAATTGTGAATTTGCAAATTCATCTGCCAGGGGTTCGGCAAAGCTGCTATAGTCATTCAACCCGGTATAAAATGTCCTGTAATTAAAATCCGCTTGCCTGGTTACAGTAATGGCAAAAGAGTTCCTTGCCCGGTAGCCAAAGCCACCAAAAACAAATCCCGATGTACCAAGATTAAATTGTGTCTCACTTGTGCCTGTGCTATTTGTCCCCCTAAAAGAACTTTTCTCCTTTCCAAATCTTACCCCGGGTGTAAGCACAAAATCCGATGTTTTAAAAAATGCAAGACCTGCCGGGTTAATATAACCGGCTGTCGCATCGCCGCCAAGGGAAGCCATTGCTCCGCCAATTGCCTGGTTTCTTGCAGTACCCTTTAATTGAAACCACGATAGTCTTAAAGCATCTTCAGGAGTTTGAGAAAAAGAAAAGTATGTGGAAAGAAGAAAAATAGCTGTGTAAATTTTTCTTTTCATATATGCGGTATAAAAGTTTAGGTAATATGAAGCAGGAAACATCAAAAAATGCTTCGATCGTATACCTGCTTCATGTTAATGATTTAATTAGCCACCCCTGCTTGGCCTGGTTGTGCCGCCACCGCCGCTGCTTCCGGATGAAGAACCTGAACTCGGGCTATTGCTGCTTCCTGACGAATTTGAATTGGAGGGGCTATAGCTTCTTGAAGGTGAATTATTATTGCCGCTGTTATTGTTGTTGCCGTTCGAGAATATTTGTTTGACCGTATTACTAAAGCCATTGCTGGAATTCCTGTTGTTATAAACCGGTCTGCCTGCTGTATTTTTATTGGACCTGATGTTTATATTACTATTGGCAGTATTATAATTTGTATTTGTATAGCTGGCAATGTTAAAGGTCCTGGGCTTTGGAGCATTTTGTTGCGCAACGCTCGTGCCTGGATGATAAATTATTACGTTGTTCCTGCAATATGGGTTGTAATAATAATTCCAGGAAGTGTAGGGGTTATAATAGCTACCATAATAATAATTGGCCCGATAGCCATAACGGTCATAAGAATACCAGTCATCAAGGTATGTCCATCTTGTACGATTATGGACTTTCATGCGGAGATAGCGATCATCATAATAATCGTCATCATACCTGTATTCCTCCTTTTCCTGAACTCTTACATATTCATCCTGAGGGCGGGCTGGAGAAAAGTAAACATCATCGGGAGTTTGCCCGGATCTATATGCCGTAGTGCAACTGCTTAACGCTGCTGCGGTAATTGCCAAAAGTAGAATTTGACGTTTCATGGCAGGGAGTTTAAGTGGTTTATAAAAATGAAGTTACTACATTTGCGCCGGATTTCCGACACATATATTTGAGCATCAAATATTTTGCCGCTCACTGTAAAATTGTGAAATCCGTTGTTAATTAAAACGTAAGATTCAACCAATCGTTAGTGACGAGACGTTAAAAGATTTTATAAGATCAGCTTCGGATCCCTGATTTATCTTTTCTTGCGACGCTCCATTCAAATTCAGTAACTCCGGTTGAATATTTCAATGATAATTTATGTCTAAAGGTATAACAACAAGAGCAGAAGATTACTCGCAATGGTACAATGACCTTGTCTTAAAAGCAGGATTAGCAGATTATTCAGCAGTTCGCGGTTGTATGGTCATAAAACCCTACGGGTTTGCCCTATGGGAAAACATGCAGGCTGCCTTGGATAAGATGTTCAAGGACACGGGTCACCAGAATGCCTATTTTCCCTTATTTGTTCCTAAAAGTTTTTTGGAAAAAGAGGAGGGCCATGCTGAGGGTTTTGCCAAAGAATGTGCTGTTGTTACTCATTACCGGTTAAAAGCAAACCCTGAAAAAAAAGGCAGCCTGATGGTTGATCCGGATTCGAAACTTGACGAAGAGTTGATCATCCGGCCAACCAGCGAAGCCATCATTTGGAACACATATAAAGATTGGATACAATCATACCGCGATCTACCATTGCTGATAAACCAATGGGCAAATGTCGTTCGTTGGGAAATGAGAACAAGGTTGTTTTTACGAACCGCAGAATTTCTTTGGCAGGAAGGACATACTGCTCACGCAACGTCAGAAGAGGCAATTGAAGAAGCAAAGCGTATGCTTGAGGTATATGCAACCTTTGCAGAACAATTTATGGCTTTGCCAGTGATCAGGGGCGTAAAATCGGCCAGTGAAAGATTTGCCGGGGCTCTTGAGACCTATTGCATAGAAGCCTTGATGCAGGATGGTAAAGCCTTACAGGCAGGCACGTCACATTTCCTGGGACAAAATTTCGCCAAAGCATTTGATGTAAAGTTTCTGAATAAAGAAAACAAGCAGGAATATGTTTGGGCAACAAGCTGGGGAGTCAGTACAAGGTTGATCGGTGCATTGGTAATGGCACACAGTGATGACCAGGGATTAGTGATGCCACCAAAAATCGCCCCCCTGCAAGTTGTGATCGTTCCGATATATAAGGGCGAGGACTCAAAACCAGTGATCGATGCCAGGGCAAATGATTTGATCGCGGAATTAAGAGCTGCGGGGATTCGTGTTAAGTATGATGACAATGACAATACAAGACCAGGATGGAAATTTGCCGAGTATGAATTGAAAGGTGTGCCTGTCCGACTTGCAATGGGGCTTCGTGATCTTGAAAATAATGTTGTTGAATTGGCGCGAAGGGACACAAAAGAGAAACAACAGGTTTCAATTGATGGGCTGAATGGTTACATTGTTAAACTGTTGGATGAGATTCAGCAAAATCTTTATAACAACGCATTAAAATACCGTGAGCAGCATATCACACCTGTAAAGACATGGGATGAATTTGTAAGTACACTCAATGAAGGCGGTTTTGTATCTGCGCATTGGGATGGGACAGCAGAAACGGAGACCGCGATAAAAGAAAAAACAAAAGCAACGATTCGTTGTATCCCTTTGAATAATCCTCCGGAGGAAGGAAAGTGTATACTGAGTGGAAAACCGAGTAAGGAAAGAGTTTTATTCGCCATTGCTTATTAAATTTTGCTCATTATATTTATGCTTTAAAATTTTTTAAAACCAAAACTGACATCATGGAAAATTTGAACATTTCCCCACCGGGACCAAAAGGACCGTTTAGTGAAAACTGGCTCGTTGAAGCAATACTCGTTACACTACTTTGCTGCTTACCCTTCGGAGTTGTCGGGATCATATTCGCGGCACAGGTAAATACCAAACAACAGGCAGGCGATATGGAAGGTGCAGAGAAATCAAGAAGAGAAGCTGCAAAATGGACAAAGATCGGTTTCTGGGTTGGTTTGGGTGTAATTGTATTGTATATCCTGTTTTGGCTTGTTCTGGGCGTAAGTTTCCTTGGTGCTGCAAGTACAATTGATTAATGTCCTTATTAAACAATAGGATCGTTAGGTTTTTAACAATGATAGCAGCAGGTGCAGTCCTGCTGCTTTATTTTTTTGTTGAACCTAAAAATGGGAATTTACCAGGATGCCTTTTTTACGAGTTAACAGGTCTTTATTGCCCGGGCTGTGGTGGACAACGTTCGCTTCATGCTTTACTGCATGGTCATGTTTTGACCGCAATAAACTATAACCTTCTGTTTGTTTTATTATTACCCCTGCTTGTTTATTTCCTATTTATTTTCATATCGGGTAAGCGACATGCGGCCTCGTCTTTTATTTATAAAGCAAGTTTTTCCTTAGGTATTGCCATTGTTGTTGTTTCGTTTTGGATTTTGCGAAATATCCCGGCTTTACCTTTTTCATGGCTTGCGCCATAACAAAAAAAATATTTTATGGAACAAAATACTTCTTTGTTTGAGTTTGGAATTGATGAAATGTCACGCAGTCACCTTGCTGAAACAGCAAAGTGGGCAAAATTTCTTTCAATCGTAGGATTTGTAATGTGTGGCCTAATCGTGCTATTAAGCTTCTTTGTCGGCACATTTTTTTCTGCGTCAATGGAACAAACTGAACGATACCAGTATGAGAGTAGGTTTGCCGGCCTGGGTATACTTATGACGATTTTTTACCTTGCTATCGGCGTATTGTATTTTTTCCCCTGCTTATTTCTTTTCCGTTTTGCTAGCCAAATGACGGCGGCATTAAACACAAATGAACAACTTACTCTCAATAAGTCATTCCAGAATTTGAAGAGGATGTTTCGTTATATGGGCATACTTACTATAATTGTAATTTTACTGTACATATTTGCGATTATTTTTACCATGATAAGTGCTTCCCTTAGGTAAAGGAAATAAATATAAGCGCAATTATTTAGTAGAAATATAGTTGTAGTCCATCAGCACTTTTTCAAGAAAATCGAAAGGAGAAAGATCGCTTTGTATCTTTAAATGGTGCTTTATTTTATCAGCTGCTGATGTGGCGAGCTTAAAATCTCCTTTATGGGAAGCTACATCAAGGATACTTTTGACCGTATTAATGTCGCGGTCTGTTAACTTCATGACTTCGGGGAACTGGACATTATAATCCTTCTGCGAAATTTCAACAAACACTGTTTCGTGTAAATAAGTTTTGATCTTAGTGTCAACAACCACCGTACCGGCACCCAGGTCGCCGAGTCGCTGGTTTGCTTTTGATATCGCGATGATGACAACCACGAACACACCGAAAAACCCCACAAAGAATAACTGGAAAACCAGGTAAAAATTAGGAAGCACAAACCCGAAAGCCAGGGGCCATTCAAAAAAACGCGTAGCCCACCGGAGTAAATACTGGCTTACTGTTGGCTCACCGCCTTCAATGCTCATGACACGGATACCCAATATCTTTTTGCCAAACGACTGTCCATGCATGCTTATTTCGCAGATAAGGTGATAAAGCAACATGGGGATTGAAACGAATGCGATGTCAAATCCGAAATTAGTACCGTATACCGTGTTAATTGGAACATCAAAGAATCCGTACATGAATTTTCTTATTCCCCAGGAATAGATGATCAGTATGAGGAGGTCGACTACATAGGCCAGGATCCTTTTATGTAAAGGTGCCACTTCAAAATCGAGAGCAAGGTTAAAGGGTGTATTGATCTGAATTGCAGGCATCGTCGTCTGCAAAATACTCAAAAACCACGGCATAAAAATAACCGCAGTGAAAATAAAAAAGGAGGATTACAATATATCTTTAAGAAATTACTTCATAATATTGACCAACCATTTTTTGAACTATGCGTGAAGCCTTATTCATTAAGAAAAATGCACAGAAATGGCAGGAGTATGAGCATTTTGAAACGAACGATCCCGATGAATTGGCAGGCCGTTTTACCACGCTGGTTGATGACCTGGCCTATGCAAAGACCTTTTATCCTCATAGTAAAGTCACCAGGCTTATCAATGGCCATGCGGTTTCAATTTACCAGTCCATTTATCAGAATAAAAAGGAGAAGTATTCCCGGTTGATAAGTTTCTGGAAAACCGAACTCCCGTTGATCATTCGAAGAAACCATAAAGTATTCCTTTTTACATTCATTGTATTTGCCGTATGTTTCCTGATGGGCGTTGTTTCTACGTTGCGTGACTATGAATTTGTAAAGGGAGTATTGGGTGAACGTTATGTAGCAATGACCGAGGAAAATATAGCTAACGGGGATCCTTTTGGAGTATATAAGGGTACTACGGAAGCGGGAGTGTTTTCGTATTTCATGTTTTTCTTTATCAATAACGTACAGGTTGATTTTCTCCTGTTTATTGCCGGCTTGTTATTTGGGATATTTACACTTTACCTTCTTTTTACCAATAGTGTGATGTTTGGCACATTTCAAACTATGTTTATTACAAAGGGACTGGGGGCAAAAGCTGTGATGGTGATCTGGGTACATGGTACGTTGGAAGCTGCTGCCATGATCGTTTCTGCAACGGCGGGATTTATTGTCGCAAAGAGTATTTTATTCCCAGGTTCCTACAAACGGCTTGCATCGTTTAAAAGAGGAATGAAGGATGCTGTTAAGATCATGGTCATTTTTGTACCCATGACCCTGGCCGCGGCATTTCTTGAAAGTTATATCACCCACCTTATGTCTGAAACATTTGATAAAGATGGCAAAGGGGGCATGCCTGTATGGGCAAGTATCCTGATATTGAGTATTTCTTTTGCATTTGTTGTTTGGTATTTTGTGATCTATCCAATATTGGTTGAAAGAAAATGGAAGCGTTTAAATCCGTCTGTTCCTAACCCGGTTATCATTTGATAAAAATAATATCATACCGTCTCTGGCTTTCGTTGATAGCAATGTCCTTTTTTGCGGGTAACGTCTATTCACAGATTGATAAAGCGGAAATAGATTCGATCACTCAAACCCTGACTGCACCTGCTGAAGATGATGACGGGGCCCCGGTTGAAGACGATACATTTTATCCCGATACACTGACACAGAATTTTCGTTCCGTAGTCTATGACAGCATCCAGGCAATCAACGCCGATAAAGGTTTCTATTATAAAAATTATCTGGATAGTCTGTTGAGGGCGACTGCGATAGAACAAACACAGCAGAAACGCCCGGTTGATCTTCGTGGAAAGGGTTTTTTTAATTCAATATTTGGTATCATATTCTGGATCCTGGCGATTGGTTTGTTTGGTTACCTGGTCTACCGGCTGTTCTTAAGCAACTCTGCGTTATTTACACGTGGCAGGAAAAATATGTCAGCTGATATTGAAGTTGCAATGAAGGAAGATCCCAATGATCCTGATGCACTATTGCGGAATGCGATAAGGAACGGGAATTATCGCCTGGCCGTTCGATATTTATACCTCCAGGTCCTGAATAAACTTGCAGAGAGAAAAGTAATTGAGATCAATGCAAACAAGACCAACTATGAGTATGTGAATGAAACAAGGAAACATAAATTCGCTAATGAGTTCGCGTCACTTACACTTCAGTACGAATATGTGTGGTACGGAGAATATCCTGTTGATGAAAAGTTATTTGCACAAATACAAGGCAGTTTTTCCCAGTTCAATAAAAACCTTTCAAGATAGTTGAATAAGATCCCGGCATATCGTCACTATTTGCTTTTAATAATTGGTTGCGCAGTTTTCCTCTGCGGTTGTGGTATTGAAAAAACACCTGGCAGCATCAGGAAACCCAGCCTGACGCCCAAATATAGTTCCCGGGACAAAGAACCGATGGGCAGCTATGTAGCTTATCACTATCTGAATTCACTTTTCGACAACGGGGTGAAGAATGTTGTTGATCGGCCTTTTTCCCGTCTTCGGTATGAGATCGATTATGATAATAAATCCCTTTACATCATACTTGCCAAAGGGGTTTTTATGAACAAACTTGACGTGGAAAGTATCATGAACTATGTCAGCAACGGCAATACAGCATTTATTATTGCCGAGTACATCGATCAGCATCTGCTCGATACGCTGGGTGTAAAAATATCCTTTGATTTCACTTCTTTCTTTTTAAGGGATGAATACGAGATGGAAAAGAGCGATACATGGCTTTCCATAGTGAATGATGAAGAGAAATACGGTTTCTATTTTGTTCCTTTCAATAATAACGTGATCGACTATGACGCTTCTGCCACGCAGGTATTAGGTTATAATGAGGATAACGAGCCTAACTTCATCGCGGTCGACCATGGCCAGGGAAAATTTGTCTTTCATACTGCACCCGCGGCTTTTAGTAATTATTTCCTGCTTACGAAAAACAATAAGGAATATCTTGAAAAAGTTTTTTCTTACTTCGACCCGGGGACCAGCTCGGTCTATTGGGATAATTATTACCGGGCAAAACGAAGTACCGAAGACAATTTTTCGATCGTAGGGTTTTTTAAGAAACATCCTCCATTGTGGTATGCATTCCTGCTGGTGATGGGGGGCTTGTTATTATTTATTGCATTTGGAGGAAAGCGAAGACAGCGGTTCGTACCGGAAAAAACTCCCAATACCAATTCAACAGTTTCGTATACGGAAACGATTGGAAGATTATATCTCCAGAAAAAGGATAACAGGAATATTGCATTGAAGATGTTCACCTATTTCCTCGAGCATGTAAGAAATCATTATTATCTGAATACGCAGAATCTCAATGATGAATTTGCAGAAGCATTGTCAAGGAAAAGTGGCGTGCCCGAAGCAAGGGTCAAACGCCTTCTTTTATTAATGGATGATACTGACCGTTCCAATAATATCAGTGATTTACGCCTGCTTGATTTGCATAACTATTTACAAGAGTATTTTAAAAAATAATTTATGGAAGAAACAGTTTTTCAGCAACGAACGGATCTTACGAAGTTGAATGAGGCAGTGAATGCGATCCGCGACACCGTCGGTAAAGTGATCGTTGGTCAGCATAAGATGGTTGATCTTATGATCGCCGGGCTGTTATCTGATGGACATATATTGATTGAAGGCGTACCAGGTGTTGCAAAAACACTAAGCGCAAAATTGCTGGCAAAGATCATTGACGTAAATTTTTCACGTATACAGTTTACCCCCGACCTGATGCCGTCCGATGTAATAGGAACTTCCGTTTTTAATCCCGGGGAAGCAAGTTTTCAATTCAAGGCCGGGCCGATTTTTAGTAATATAGTTCTGATCGATGAAATAAACCGCGCACCGGCAAAGACACAGGCGGCATTGTTCGAAGTCATGGAAGAAAGACAGGTGACGATCGACGGGCATACATATTATATGAAACCCCCGTTTCTTGTGTTAGCAACTCAGAATCCTATTGAACAGGAAGGAACTTATCGGTTACCAGAAGCACAGCTGGATCGTTTTCTTTTCAAGATCGATGTTGGGTATCCCGGGTTGCAGGAAGAGGTCAGCATACTCGAAAGACAGCATCATGTCAACCCGCAAGATCTGTTGCACGATGTTCCGAAGATATTGTCAGCAGCAGATATCGAAACGTATCGCAATACGATCATGCAGATAAATGTGGAAAAGAAGCTGCTTGAGTTCATTGCAAAAATTGTGAATGAAACAAGAAATAATCCCTCGCTCTACCTGGGTGCATCGCCGCGGGCGTCACTGAATATCCTGAGGGCCGCCAAATCAATCGGCGCTATCAGGGGCCGTGATTTTATCACCCCTGAAGATATTATTGAAGTGGCACCACATGTATTAAGACACCGCATCATCCTGGCGCCGGAAAAAGAAATGGAAGGCATTACGGCGGATGAGCTGATTGAAAAAATGATCAAATCAATAGAAATACCCCGCTAAGCATGTTTTTATTGTACCTGGTACTTATTGGCGCTTCATTATGGTTCATCGCTCACTACTGGTTAAAAGGATTGTTCTTTAACAATCGTTTTTTTTGGACGATTGGCGGCATTGTCGTTTTATTCCTGGTTTCATTTTTTTACCCGCAGCTGTTTGAGCCGGTCAAAGTGCTTTTTGTAGTTTTTCTTTTGTTATTAGTGACGGATATCATGTTCCTGTTTGCTTTTATGGGAAAACCAGTGGCAAGCCGCGTCATTGCAGAACGTATGAGTAATGGTGATAAGAACCCGGTTGCTTTGCAGGTGAGAAACAACTATCCTTTTACGGTCAGGATGCACCTGATCGATGAGTTGCCTGAGCAATTCCAGGCAAGAAATAATTTTTTTAGCGGCTCATTTAAAGCCAACGAAGAAAAAAGGTTTAATTTCTTTTTACGTCCTGTGGAAAGGGGAGCGTATCATTTTGGTGATATAATTATCTATGTGAGTTCACTGCTTGGATTTATCAGCCGCAGGTTTAACTCAAATGTAGCGGAAGAGATCCCGGAATATCCTTCTTTTATCCAGATGAGAAAATATGAACTGATAGCAAGAGACGCACAGACGGCTGAAGCGGGTACAAAAAAGCTGAGAAAATTGGGCCTGAGTCTCGAATTTGAACATGTGAAAGAATATACAAGAGGTGATGATATCCGGATCATCAACTGGAAAGCCACTGCACGCAAAGGTGGGTTGATGGTAAACAACTATCTTGATGAAAGATCCCAACAGGTGTTTTGTGTTATTGATAAAGGGCGGTTAATGAAAATGCCGTTTGCAGGTCTTTCATTGCTGGACTATGCTATTAACTCATCGCTGGTAATGTGCAATGTCAGTTTGCGCCGTCACGATCGGTTTGGGTTGATCACTTTCGCAGAAAAGATCGGGACTGTTCTTCCTGCCGATAAGAAAGCTACGCAGCTGCAAAATGTTTTACAGATACTGTACAATCAAACGACAAGGTTTTTAGAAAGTGATTTTGAAATGCTTTACAAGCAGGTAAGGGCAAATGTGAGGCACCGCAGCTTACTGATCCTGTTTACAAACTTTGAGTCATTTGGTGGCATGCAGCGTCAATTGCCTTATTTGCGAATGATCGCAAAATATCATTTGCTGCTGGTTGTATTTTTTGAGAATACAGAGTTAAAAGATCTTGCTTCTAAAAAAGCAAAAGATATCGAAGGCGTATATGTAAAAACAATTGCGGAAAAATTCATGCATGAAAAGAAAATGATCGTAAAGGAATTGCAGAATCATGGGATACTTTCTATTCTCACCACGCCAGAGAATCTCACAGTTAATACGGTCAATAAATATCTGGAATTAAAGGCCAGACAGGCCATATAGAATTATTATTGATTATTGATCATTGAAGGATATTTCATTTGAGAGAATAAATAAAAATCAATAATTAATAATTTCAGCCTTTTAGAAATGAATAATCCTTTTAATATTTTCGAACAGGGACAAGTATTATTGATCAATAAGCCACCCGAGTGGACCTCATTTGATGTGGTGAGAAAGATCAGGAATCTTATTAAAATTAAAAAAGTTGGACATGCCGGAACACTTGATCCCCTGGCTACAGGGTTACTTATCGTGTGTACCGGCCGATTCACAAAAAGGATAAATGAATTTATGGCCCAGGAAAAAGAATACACGGGTACTTTTACTCTTGGCGCCACTACACCAACGTACGACCTTGAAAGTAAGCCCGGGAACTTTACTGATATAAATTCCATTACCAATGAAGATATCCTGGGCGCAACAAAACAATTCGTTGGCGAAATTTTCCAGGTTCCGCCCGCACACTCTGCAATTAAGATCGAGGGAAAGAGAGTTTATGAATTGGCAAGGCAGGGTAAGGAGGTTAAAATGGAACCGAGAAAGATCACTATCAGTGAATTTGCAATAACCAGGATTGAAATTCCTGTTGTGTCATTTCGTGTTGTATGCAGTACCGGCACCTATATCCGCAGCCTTGCACATGATTTTGGAAAGACGCTTGGTTGCGGCGCCTATCTCAGTAGTTTATGCCGTACCCGTATTGGTGAATCTTACCTTGCCGACGCAAAAACAATGACCGAAATAGAAGAAGAGATCAGGAAGATCAAAATGCAAATGGGTAGTTGATGCCGATCTGAACGATACCACCAAGGGGTTTAAAGTCTGCAAACCATTTATTTTGAAATTGCGAATTGAAAGGTTCGGGCGTTGGATTCTTTACTTTCAATCCATAATCAAGACGAACCTTTATAAAATCAAAATCAAAACGAAGGCCTGTGCCAATCCCGACAGCAAGATCCTTATAAAAGCTTT
>JAICPX010000624.1 GCA_025929635.1 Chitinophagaceae bacterium | reverse complement strand
TGTTTTTTGTGACCATCATTTAAATAAACGATATTTTCCCGGTAGTCAATTTTCATTTGGCCGGCGCAGATCATTTGAAGACAAACCAGCTCCGTTTCTATAATCAAACCAGGAGTTCCCTGGGGCTTTTCACCAATTACAAAAAAGGGTTTTAACGAAACATGATTGTTGAGAAATGAAGCGAGATCCGCTTGTTTTGAGTTTATTCCTCCAAAGCGACAGATAGAAGGCCGATAAAACTTTATTTCATCATTGCCGATCGCAAAGGAACCATGCGTTTCGTTCAATGAATGCCATGCTGGATTATCTAATTTGTCCGGAATCATTTCAATAAAGATAGGGTGTCTGAAGTCTGAAGTGCGAGCTCTGAAATGACCCGCATTACTGTCCCAAGGACTCCTTCGGAGATCGTTAATTAATGATTATTCAAATCCTTTGAACCGTTGACTGATGGCCGCTGACTACCGACTGTTGACCGAATGGCTAAGCTCCTGTTTTCGGGTTTTTGGGACTAGTCTTTTCCGGCTGCTTCTTCGGTGGGACGGGTTGTTGTTTATTTGTTTTAATTACGGCTCTTATAACGTCAATCACGGGTGCACCGATTCCTAATCGTTGTGCATTTGTAAATGCAGGAGTTGCCTGCTGGCCGGTCGGGTCAAAGACAAGATAATCATCATTTAATTTGTTATCTGCATCTAATATGCCATCGGGTACATAAACCTGGATCCTCACCTTTTTATAGCTTTCAGGGAAATAGCGTATATAATAATTCTCTTTTTGCCGATACCATTGATCATACTTTACCCCTTGTTTGATCACTCTTGACTGTTCTCTCCGCACCGCAATGTTTTCATAAGCCTCATAAGACCTGACACTCGTCTCGAATAATCGCTTCATGTCGCTGTTTGCACCAGGTACCCTTGTTGAATATACAGCAGTTTTAATTGCACCAATTACCCCACCTTTTAATTCAAATATCTGCTTCGGAGTCAGCAATTGCATTGCATCCATTTGTACTGCAGGAGAGAGCCGATTAAAATCGGAACGGCTCACCACGGACCAAAGAAGCAACTGAATATTCTTTTGATCGATATTCTTTTTATCTCTTGAATTTAACAATACAGACGCTACAATCTCTTTCCTGTAACCTGTTACCGGGCTTTGCAAATACGCATCACCTTGTCTTGGATCAGGGGTGCCTGGCTCCAAACAATAAGTTTTGAATTCCGCCTCATAAAAACCGGGTTTCAACACAAAGCCACCATATTGTGTTTGCGGCAAGTCCATTAATGATCGGGGTTGTTGATCGGATGCCAGTTCAGGTTGTGCAGGTATTTCGGAGCTGAGCGTATTAAAATTGTCTGTTGATTGAGTGGTTTCCCGTGAAGTGGAGCAAGCCGTAAGTAATAGAACTAATAACAGGTTTCGGAGTAAACGTGTAATCATAGCCAGCGTGTTTCGTTAACGGATCAGAATAGTCTGTACAAAATCCGAAAATATTTGTTCAGTTGAAAGAAATCCGTACGTAAAGAATTGTTAAGTGTACTTCCGATCAATAAAGGTCAATGAATTACAAATAAAAATCCCGGCAAAAACCGGGATCATTAATTGATCACAAACTATGTTAGCCAAGCTTCTTCTTAAGATTGCTGTCTATTGCATCCAAAAATTCTTCAGTATACAAATAATGATCACCATGATTCACTTTGTTACCATGAATACAGATAGCCAGGTCTTTGGTCATCTTGCCAGTTTCTACCGTTTCAATACAAACTGCTTCCAATGTATTGGCAAATTTTATCAGCGGATCGTTGCCATCGAGTTTGCCGCGGAAAGCAAGCCCTCTTGTCCAGGCAAAAATTGAAGCGATGGGGTTTGTTGATGTTGGCCTGCCTTTCTGATGTTCACGATAGTGTCGTGTAACCGTGCCATGAGCGGCTTCAGCCTCCATTGTTTTTCCATCAGGCGTCACAAGCACGGATGTCATTAACCCCAGTGAACCGAATCCTTGTGCCACTGTATCACTTTGAACATCGCCGTCATAGTTCTTGCAGGCCCAGACAAAATTGCCATTCCATTTTAATGCGCTTGCGACCATATCATCGATCAGTCGATGTTCGTATGCGATCCCAGCGGCATCAAACTGGATTTTAAATTCTTTTTGATAGATATCTTCAAAAATATCTTTAAAGCGGCCGTCATATTTTTTAAGAATTG
>JAICPX010000086.1 GCA_025929635.1 Chitinophagaceae bacterium | reverse complement strand
TTGAAAATTGATTATTGAGTGTTGAATATTGAGTCTTTCCTTGGTTCAGCAATAAGAATCAATACTCAATAAACAATATTCAAGGCTCAGGTTTGAGTCGCCCGAAATACTTGAAAATTGATTATTGAGTGTTGAATATTGAGTCTTATTTTTTCATCATTCAATATTTATTTGGAACTTCTATTTTGAAATTTGTAATTTTAGTAAAACACTTTTTTCATTGTGAAAACCCTGATCCTGATTCGTCATGCAAAAAGCAGCTGGGATGATCCCGGCCTTAGTGATTTTGAAAGACCATTGAACGATCGCGGAAAAAAAGATGCACCAGCAATGGCCGATAGATTGTATGAAAGAGGGATCAAGATCGATGCATTTGTTACAAGTCCTGCAAGACGTGCAAGAAAAACGGCTGAACAATTTGCCAAAAAATATAAGAAAGACAAGGATAACCTTGTTTTAAAAACCGAATTGTACATGGCAAGTGACGAAGCATTCAATAATGTGATAGAAAAATTGGATGACGATATTGATTGCGCCGCCGTGTTCTCTCACAATCCCGGTATAACTGATTTTGCCAATAGCCTTACAGACGCAAGAACGGATAATATTCCTACTTGTGGCATTTTTGCTGTATCGATAGACGCAAAGAAGTGGAGCAAATTCAAAGACGCAAAAAAGAACTTCCTATTCTTCGATTACCCCAAGGCTCTTGTTGAATGATCCTCTTTTAAAACTCACAAGAAAAACACCAAGGAAGATCATTGTGGCTGCCAGCAACTTGGCTGGCGTCAGGTTTTCCCTGAAAAAGATAATGGCAATGATTGCGGCAAACACCGGTTGCGTATATATGTATGCCCCGGTTGTTCCTGCACCGAGATGCTGAATGCCATAGATATTAAAAAAGTAAGCGAGAAATGTTCCGGCAATCACTATGAAAGCAAGGGCTACATAATGTGTCCATTCGAAATTCTCCCACTGAATTGAAACGAACTCACCCCATCCAAACGGAAGTATCATAAAAAAGCCAAAAGTGAAAACCCATCTTACTACATGTAGTGGTGGATATTCAGCCATCAAAGGCTTTACGATGATGAAATAAATTGTATAAGAGATCGCATTGATCACAATTAATATGTCGCCAAGAAGATAGTTGGTTGCTGATGAAGATTGTTCTTTGGCGAGCACGAGTAAAACAGCTCCTCCGATGCCGAGTGCTAACCCAAAAGCCCTTGGGATCGTCACTTTTTCTTTCAATACGATAAATGCAAAAATCGTGATGAGTATTGGGGTCAATAGCATTAATAATGATGCATGAATGGCAGAAGTAAGTGTGAGCCCCTTGATAAATAACATTTGATTAATGGCAACACCGGTTAATGCACAAAGAAAAAATCGCGGCCAATGTTTTCTTTGGATGCGGGGATGAATGTTACTCATTGTCCATAACAGCCAGAATAAGATAAGACTGACACCCACCCGTAAAAGATTCAATGCAAATGGTTTTACCAAAGCCGGTGAAATATATTTTACCAGGCTGAAGTTAACGGCGAAAAAAACATTGGTACTAAGAACGGCGATATGTGCTTTGGTTTCGGGTTTCAATTTCTTCCGGTTAAAAATGGTAATCGAATTTCTTTGCTTCTTTGATCGCCTTTTGCAATGAAAAAACATTTTGTTTTTGACAATAAGCAGTTTGTTTTTTCATAAGATGATCTGCAAGATATTCCTGCTCTGTTTGACCCGGTGTTGGGATCAAAATACTTTTCTTTTGTAAAGCAGCTATATCCATGATAGTACTATAACCACTCCGGCCAATAATAAATTCCGCTTTCATCATTTCTTTATTCAGGTCATCAGTGGCAAGGTGATTATGAAAATGAATGGTGTTAGTGGATGGAATGATATTTCTTTCGCCCGGTAACCCTCTTACAATGGTGGCCGTGCCGGGATAATTCACTATTTCCTCAATGATCTTGTTTTCAAAGATCGTTCGTTGTGGTTCGGGCCCGGAAAGAATGACCAGTAAATGGTCTTTTTCCATGTCAATATTCAGGTTCTTGAAGCGGGAAAGGGGACCAATAAATTTTACCGGTATTGATGGCAATTTACGTGGATGTGATAACGCTCCTGCCAGGTTATTTTCTCCCTCTTTATCCGGTATCCAGCATTCATCAAATTTATTTATGAGTTGGTAATTCCATTTTTGTAAGAGGTCCCCGCCGGGCTTGCCCAATGAATTTTTAATGCGCAATTGGTGTGTGATGAAAACCGAAAAAGCATTTTCATTCCAGAGACCATACCGATTATCCGAGATCACTGCTTCGAATCGATGGGCCCTTACTTGTCCCTCCCCCCAATTATTTTCGCCCCCGATGGATCTAAGGATCGACGGAATTTGGAGGATCAGCTTAGCGGCAAGCCCCTTTTTTGCGTACCTGATCCGGTAGCCTTTTAATGGTAAAAAAGGCAACAATGGAAATTCTTCCCTAAGTATTTTTTCCTGTGCACCTTCACCGGCAAGCCACAGCTCGCAATCGTTATTTAGTAAATCCCTGATAATGGGCACACAGCGGGTGGCATGTCCCAGCCCCCAATCAAGGGGCGCCACAAGCAGCTTTTTGCCGGCCAGGACAGTCATATTATTTTTTGCAGCCATTTATCAACTGGTATACTAAATTGCCCGTAAAATAGTTTAATTTAGAAATCCCATTATGGCAAGACTGAATAAAATACTATTGGCATTGTTTTTAATAGGAATAATTGCGACCGGCTGTCAAAAGAATTATTATAGCGGCAAAGCCAAAAACACCGATTGCGGCTGCCCCAACAAAAAGGGAATGGTTGGTTATTAATGTGTAATTGAAATGAAAACTCCGAAAAGAGAAAGAGAATTGGTGCTGTTATCTAAAACGGCGCTGATGAGTGAAAAGGCTCTTGAAAAAGAACTGACCAGCCTGGAGAATCTTTTTCTTTATGCAGAATCTGAAATCGCATTTTGTCAAACTCACGAATTGGTTACCCGCAATCGCATTACTTCAGGGAAAGAAAGATTAAAAATTATTTACTACAATCATTTATTAAAACCATTCTGGTTTTTAATGAACAAGAACTGACTCCTGTCTTTCACTAAAGTTTAATAGCTGTCACTTAGTCTTTTCACAAAACACGGCATTATTCTCGCATTACCATAAGATGTTGTTAAAGGCTTTTACAGAGATCATATCTGTAAAAATTTTTGCGTTAAGACGTTAAACATCACATGCACATGAAAGGATTTACATATTTTCTATCTCTTGTTCTATTAATCTCCGCATGCAAAAAAGCTGAGGATTCGACCGGCAGTGACCCGGATGACCATGATTGTCCACAACTTTTTTCTGCAGCACAGAGTGAAAACGGGATCATTCCCAATCAATATATAATTGCATTTAATCCTGCAATTAATGCAAGAGCTGCATCAAGGGTAAGTTTGGATGAAGTAAGTAAAGGCATTTTGAGACGGCATACCATTGATGTTTCGGCGCTGAAAAGTTCTTTTGCCGGTGAGCCGGGAGGATTTATTGCAACAATGTCACCCTCGGAAGCGGAAGCATTGCGTCGGGATGAATCAGTTGCGTTAGTTGAATCCGATAGAATTGTTAAGTTGTCGCATTGCTTTACGGTCGTTGAGCCAAGGTTAGTAACATGGAACCTTAAGCGGATTGGTTATGGAAACGGGGTTGGAAAAACAGCCTGGATCGTTGATACAGGGATCGATTATGAGCATTCCGATCTCACGGTAGATCAAACAAGAAGCCGCTCATTTGTGGATGGGCAGCCTGCCGATGATAAGAATGGGCATGGTACACATGTAGCCGGAATTATTGGTGCAAAAAATAATACGTTTGGTACATTAGGTGTTGCCTCTGGTGCTACGCTAATTGCTTTAAAAGTATTGAATAAGGAAGGTGAAGGAAATTTATCTTATATCATCCAGGCTTTAGGATATATAAATTCCAATGCAAAAGCAGGTGATGTAGTAAACCTGAGTGTAGGGGGCGAATCCGGCTCGGACATTCTTGATCAGCAGGTTCAAAACACAGCTGCAAGAGGTATTTATATCGCGATCGCTGCAGGTAATGAAGGGAAGCTTGCTAATACAGGTTCACCAGCCCGGACAAATGGCAATAATATTTACACTGTATCCGCTATAGACAGCCTTGATAATTTTGCTTCTTTTTCAAATTTCGGAAATGACGTAGTTGATTTTGCGGCCCCGGGTGTTCGCGTGCTGTCAACATGGATAGATGACCGCTATGCGTATGCGAGTGGTACTTCAATGGCTGCACCCCATGTGGCCGGGCTCTTATTACTGCGCGGAAAAAGCATAACATTTTCCGGCTATGCCAAGAATGATCCGGATGGAACGCCTGACCCGATAGCACATTATTGAAAAAAATAAAACCCTACGATGATATTAAGCCCACGATTTAGATCGTGGGCCTGGTTTAAACCATTGGGTTCTCAATGACGGTGTCCTATCCAATAAAAATATAAAAGCTTGATCGTGGGCCTATGGTAAAATTGGCTGATGCATTTTATTGCCTGCAACTAAATGAGAGAGCCCACGATTCAAATCGTGGGCTCCCGTATGATCGTGGGCTCTCTATGAGAATTTTGATACAGGTTATTGCCTGCAACGGTATTTATATTCGATCACTTTTCTTTCGCTGCAACTTGTTTTTTTCACCCTGTTCACGCTTTTTTGTTTTGCCTGTTTTTTTTCTGCCAGTGTAAACGGTATACCTATTCTCATATTCCAGGCTGAAGCATTTGATTCAAGATTTGCATAGCTTGTTTTCGTGTCTGAGACGCCGGAAACGGTTTGTTTACTCATATTGCCAATCCCTGTAAAATAATTCACACTGACATTCACCAGTCTTTGTTTGTTTCTTCCAAACTCGAATCCCATGCCGGTCATGAAAGCCGTGTTCCAATTACCAGCACGATATTCATAAACGGTTTGGCTGCCCTGTGTTTTTGTGATCACATCGGTTTTAGGAGAGGGAATAAATCCAATACCAACTGATGGCTGCAGGCGAACCCAACCACCTTTATTTTTATTTTCTACTTTTTTGGCAAGACTGCTTTTACCCTGGCAACGACTGGATTTTGAAGAATAATCTTTTGAACAACTGCTGCGATAAGAATAGTTGCCACAGGAACTTTTAGTTTTTGTTGCTTTTGATGATGAAGTATTGTTTGAAGATCTTGTCTTGTTAAAAAATAGCTGGTTGGTAGTAAACTGGTAACCTGCTTCCAATCTCAATTGCATATTTGCTTTGGTTGCACTATACAAACTCATGCCATTCTCTATATCACTGAAGTTGTACAATACAACAGAACGGCTTGTGCTGGCGCCGATATAAGGGCCAAAACCCTGCTTGAATTTGTAATCAAGCCGTAAACTTATTTGCGGATTGAATTCTCCATTCAAAGGAGCAAATGAGCCAAGGTTGTTGTAATTGATCGATGTTGTTGAATTTTCAAAACCAACTTGTGGCGTCAGGGATAAACGTTGTTGGGCATTCATTGCAATTGCTGCGATGAATAATACACCCGTCAAGGCAATACTTCTCATGGCAATAAATTTTAGTTGTGGAGAAGTTAAGACAATTTTTTACCGGGAAAAAATTTTCTGTATGAGTGGCAGAATTCCTGCCGGCGATCTAGTGCAGTTTTCTCAATGCCTCACCCAGCTTATTGATCATTTCGTTGATCTCCTCTTTTTTACAAGTGCCAACACTGAGACGATACCAGGGGTTACTGCGCTCGCTTCCAAAAGCATAGAAAGGTACCACCGCCAGCCCGGCCTCATTTAATATATAGGCAGTCACATCACTTTGAGTTTCCAATAATTTGCCATCAGGCGTTCTTTTACCAACTGCATCTACTTTAATTGTCAAATAAATCGCGGCCTGCGGTGTGATGCAATCAACCGGCAATCCGGCATTTTTCAATTTAATAAAGCCCGCATGAATGCCACGCAATCTTTCTTCCAACCCTTTTTTGAAATGTGCGAGATATTTTTCGATTGCATTTTTCCTGCCCAGGAATATTGCAACAGCTTTTTGTTCTGCCATCGGCGCCCAGGCTCCCACATGCCCAAGAATTGCTTTCATTTTGGTAATGATGGAAGAAGGACCCATGCTCCACCCTACTCTTACCCCGGTTGCAGCAAATACTTTACTGATCGCATCAATAAAAATTGTGTAGTTGCGCATTTCCGGCCGTAATGAAACGGGATTATAATGTTTGATATCCCCATAGGTCAAATGCCAGTACATCTGGTCATACATGATGTAAACTTTCTTTTCTTTTTCGGTCCGTCTTGTATTTTCTTCCAGGACCAGATCGCAGATCGCTTCCAGTTCATTCTTAGAAAAAGTAGTGCCGGTTGGATTCTGAGGAGAACATAATGAAATGAGCGTGGCCTCCTTTATATGGGGACGAATTTCATCCGCAGTCGGCATGAAATTGTTTTCAGCCCGTGCTTCGATCACTACATGTTCGCCTTCCACAAAGTGCGTATAATGATTATTGTTCCATGAAGGCACAGCATAGATCACTTTATCACCTTTATCACAGATTGCCCGGTATGTTGCATAAATCAGCGGCCGGCCACCTGAAGAAACCAATATCTCACTTAAAGAATAATCCAGCTTTTCCCATTCTTTCATAAAAGAAACGATCGCTTCACGAAGATCAAGATTACCCTCTGCCGCAGGATAGTTGGTAAAATGATTCCTATATGCAGTTACAATTTCATCTTCCAGTTCCTGCGGGATTGGAAAAATAGAAGGATCAAAATCACCAACTGTGAAATTGTAGATCTGTGCACCCTGCCTCATCCTTTCCCGTATCTCACCACCCAGCTTTACAATTTCAGAACCGATCAATGTTTCTGATAAATGAGAAAGTTTCATTTCAAATTTTCTTTTGAAGCAAATGTAAATGGAATGAATGAAAAAACCAGAACAGTTGTTAGTAGCGGAAGGCGTTAATGTTTTTGATGGGCTCAGAAAAAATAATGCAATAAGGTTGTTTACCGGGTTAGGTGTTTTTCTACCAAGGTTTCGTTTTGCGGGAAGTATCTTAACCTTAATAGAAAACTAACAGGAAATAATTAACCTCATTACCTTATCTCTTAATATTATTCCTATTGTATCGGTTTATAATCTTTAAACAAATTCACTTTAGTTCCTTCAACAAGATTTCGATAATCCTTCCATTTGCCATCGAAGAAAGAATTTATCTTTTGGATTGCCTGGTCAACAACTTTCTCAGCATTAGCTACCAGTGTTTCTTCCTGCTGACCCGGTGCAACCATTTTACTTGCCGTTGTTTGCTGGGCCAATTGCAACTGGGTCATCACCGTTACCTGGAATGGACTTCTTGAAATGCCCTGAGCATCGGATGATTTACCACTAATGAATTCCCGGATAACTTTAATTTCATCGGTCATTTTAGTTGTTGCTTTTCTTAACGTATCAGCATCTTTCCCCTCATTGCCTTTTAGTTGTGCCTGCATCTTAGTGCAAACTTCTTCGGCTTCGGTTAGCCGATCCATTCCTTCGGTTAACTTTTCAGCACTTTTCCGCAACCGATTAATCAAATTTCGCTGTGCAGTCTTTACATCATTGCGGTTGCCTAATCTCGGGTCATCTTTTACAGTAACATATGTCGAATCCGAGGCCCTGGCATAAGTAACTACTACTTTATATGTTCCTGGCAATACCTGGAATCCTGCCGGTTCCGGCGTACCAGCCTGTGGTTTTGGTGAGCCCGGTTGTCGGACACCTTTTTCTTCCATTCCCCAGTACTGGCGATTGAATCCGCTGTCAGCATCCCACCGCAATGTTCTTATCAATTCATTTTTATCATTATAGATTCTCGCCATCGCACTATCACCTCTTCTTACGCTGCCTTGCCCAAAACCCCCACCTGTTCCTCCGCCACCACCGCGGCCAGCGCCACCCATTTGAGTTGCAGTTGGAGTAGCTTGATTATTTGTTTGCGGCGCGGTTTGTTCCCTTGTTTTTGGACGATTGACATAAAATGAAACAGCTGCCCCGCGTCTCCGGTTTTCACCATCATATAAACCATAGGTGCTCCATTCATAACCGGTAGCCGCCCTGTATTGTGCCTGGTAGGCTTCCGGTGCAGGAAAAACGGTGATAGGACTCGTCATAGCCATTCCTTTGCTGGCTGCAATTTTTCTTAATGGACGAATATCATCGAGTACCCATAGCGCTCTTCCAAATGTTGCGATCACCAGGTCTGCTTCTCTTTCCTGTATCACCATATCATAAGTAGAAACCGAAGGATAACCATTTTTCCATTGTTCGTAAGTGACACCATTATCAAGACTGACCCATAAACCATGTTCTGTTCCGATAAAGATCAGATTAGGTTCAACAGGATCCTGTATCATGCACAATGCATAGCCTCTTACCTTTCTATCATCTACCATATTGGTCCATGTTTTTCCGTAATCAGTCGTGCGGAATACATAAGGTTTAAAATCTCCGCGGCGATAATCATTGGCTACAACAAATGCTTCGCCCGCATTATGCTGTGAGGCTTTTACCTGTGGGATCCAAATCCCTGGAGGCATTCCGGGTATCTTGCCTCTGAAATTTGTCCATGTCTTACCGCCATCCCTTGTCAGCTGCACGTTGCCATCGTCGGTTCCTACCCATATCACTCCCTGTTCTTTTGATGAGGGAGCAATGGAAAGAATAGTACAATGTGTTTCGGCGCCGGTGATATCGAGAGTTAATCCTCCCGTGTTCTGATAAGCTTTGATCTTTACAGAATCATTGGTTGTAAGATCAGGTGAGATCGTTTCCCAACTCACTCCTTTATTTGTGCTCTTATGCAAAAACTGGCTTCCATAGTAAATTGTTTTTTTATCAAAGGGATCTTGTGCGATGGCAGAATTCCAGTTCCATCTCAGCACAAGCGCAGGATTTAATGATGGTGGTTTGATAAACCAGCTTTCACCGGTTTTCCAGTTTCTTTTTCCTACGTTTCCACCCTGGCTCATGCTATAGACCCAGCTTGCATCTTCAGCATCGGGCATCACATCAAAGCCATCACCGCCGCCGACATTATTCCAGTAATAATTCCTGATGCCACCATTGATCCACGCATATCCGGGGCCATGCCAGCTTCCATTATCCTGCATACCACCCATGACATTATAGGGCATTTCATTGTCGACATTAATGTGGTAAAACTGGCCAACGGGTATTTTTTCATCAAATACCCAATTCTTTCCACGGTCTCTTGAAATACCAATTCCTCCATCATTGCCCTCAATGATCAGGTTAGGATCGTTTGGATTGATCCACCAGGCATGATGGTCCGGATGAATCCCTGAATATGGGATCATCGTAGCAAATGTTTTACCGCCGTCTTCACTAAAAGTTATGGTAGAGTGGACATCATAAATTCGATTCTCATTTGCAGGATCAACATATATCTCCTGGTAATAAAATGGACGATCGGTTATATCAGCTGCATTGCTGTTGACCAGTGTCCATTTGAATCCCCCATCATCACTTTTGTACAGTCCATTTCTTGTCGCTTCCACTTTTGCATAAACCCTGCTGGGCATACTTCGTGCAAATGCAACTCCTATCCTTCCTAATTGACCGGCGGGCAAACCATCTTCACTTGTCAGTTTTTTCCATGTCTTGCCGCCATCAACTGTAATGTGCAAACCACTTCCTATGCCACCACTTTTTAAGTTCCAGGGAGTTCTTCTGAACTGCCACATCGCGGCAATCAATTTGTTTGGGTTTGAAGGATCCATTACAAGATCGGCACAGCCTGTTGTGTCATTTGCATATAAGATCTTTGTCCAGGTTTCACCTCCATCGGTTGTTTTGAATACTCCCCGGTCAGGATGTTCTGCGTAAGGATTGCCAATCGCTGCAACGTAAACAGTATTTGCATTTGTTGGATCAATAACAACCCGGTGGATACAAATGGTTTTATCAAGTCCCATTTTTTTCCATGTCTTACCGGCATCAAGAGATTTATAAATACCGGCGCCAAGATTCAGGGAATTTCTTGGATTGCCTTCGCCTGTTCCTACCCAAACTACATTTGGGTTGTTTTGCTGAATTGCGATCGCCCCGATATTTTGTATCGGTTGTTCATCAAAAACCGGTGTCCATTTATGACCGCTGTTCTCTGTTTTCCATACACCGCCTGATGCAGCGCCAACATAAATAATATTCGGGTTAGAGACGACTGCATCAATAGTCGTTATGCGTCCGCTCATTCCGGCTGGCCCGATATTGCGGGGTTTCCAGTTTTTAAACTGTTCAAGACTTAGTTTTTGCGCAGAAGTTAGCAAGCAAAGGCATGCACCCAATGTGCATAGCAGCGTAGTTTTTCTCATTATGTGGTGTTTTTATCCTTCGAATGAAAAAATAAACTTACTTAAAAACTATTAGTAAAGAAAAAAATTAGTTGAATGGCGGGCTAAGAGGATAAAAGAGAAAACGAGGGAAAGAGTAATGTGATAGTCATATAAGAGAAAAGGAGTTAGTCAACTAACTCCTTTTCTCTTTTTCTCTTTTGATCTCTTAGCCTAAAATGGTTTTAATGTTTTCACTCCCGGTGTAATAGTAGCGCTTTCGGGATAAAGTACTGCTTTTACCATATTATTCAATGTCAGAAATTTCTTCGCGGCATTTTGAAGGTCTTCAACTTTTAAGGCATCAACTCTTTTCTCATAGTCCAGAAGATTTTCAGGATTTACCTCGTCGATAAAGGCGGTTGATAAACCGGTAAGCCACCAATCATTGTTTTGCTTGTTTACCTGGTATTGTTTTTTCCAGGTTTCTTTTACTTTGTCAAGATCTTTCTGTTCCACTCCCTTTTCCTGTGCATCTTTTAGCAGGTCAAGGAATGCCTTTGTAAGTTTCTCGACATTTTCCGGCCCGCAGGGAAGTCTTGCGGAAATTGTATAGTGAACATAGGGCCGTTTTTGAATACTACCCTGCAGCCCCCCGCCATAGATCCCACTCATATCTTCACGAAGCTTTTCGATCACTTTTATATTCAGCACTTCGATCAGGGCTGCCAGGTTCAATTTGTCTTCGCGGCTGAATTCAGTTTCACCCTGGAAAAAGATATTGATCATGCTTTGTTTCTCTTTACCTTTTTTAAGATTGGCTTCCGTCATTCCTTTTACCATGCGCACTCCGTTGTCCCTGTATTTTATTTGGGCAGGTGCAGATTTCAGTGAGCCAATGTATTTTTCAAACAAAGGTTTTGCTTTGTCCACATCAATATTGCCAACAAATGTAAAGTGCATGCCATGGGCATTGCCGTAGATCTGCTGGTAAATCGAATAAAGCTTATCAAGATCCAGCTTCTCAAAGTCTTCAGTAGAAGGAACCGGGTTTTCAGCCCAGGGATGATTGTTGTATAAGATCCTTGTCAACGTATCTGCATACCATGCCTGTGGGTTTTGTTTTATGAACTGGAGCATGGACTTGTTCTTTGAAATGAAAGATTTGAACAGTGCTTCATCCTTGCGTGGTTGTGTAAAATACAAATGCATTAATTGCAGAAAGGTTTCAAAGTCCTTTACACTACTACTTCCCTGGATACCTTCTTCATTGGGATTAACGTATGGAAGGACCTCAACGGTTTTTCCCGACAAGAACTTTGAAAGATCGGTGGGGCTCATATCCTTTACTCCCATCTCCACCATGATCTGCGTTACATATTGCGCATTTGCCTTATCAGCAAGATCAAACCGGCTATAGCCGCCATGCCGCCAGGCATCCATCATGATCTCATCATTCTTTAATTGCGTGGGTTTAATTGTAATGGTTACCCCGTTGCTCAGTGTAAGATCAGTTGTGCCCAACTTTTCGTTTTTAGACTCGGCAGTTATTTTTCCCGGTACCGGCTCTTTGTCAAGCAATGCAGATGCAATTGCTTTTTCTTCATAGGCTGTTACCTGCTTCTTGTTTGCGGCAACAATTGAATTCAGCAGCTCTGTATTGTTGGGTAGTTTATCTTTTAATTTTGTTGGAGCTTGCAATAAGGCAAATGCATTAGCAGTCGAAGGCATTTTTTTCGCTTCAGCATTTATTTCACTAACCTTGATGCCCGGAAGTACCTGTTGCAGAAATTTGAAATGATGCTCCGCACCCGGAATGGGGTCGCCCTGCAAATAATGCTCAACATAGCCGCCAACGATTTGTCCTGATTCGGTTTTTTCTTTTTCCAAAAAGCCTTTTTCAGCTTCATTCAGCATAGCGGCCTTTGCTCTTTCCAGTTCTGATTCTAAAAAGCCGAATTGTCTTGCCCTGTTGGTTTCTGCCATTAAAGCATCCATGGCTTCCTGCATGGGGTTGTCACCAAGCAATGCTGCCGAAAAAAATGTATTATATCCACGCAGGAAAGATTGGTAACCTGTGTATCCAAAAACAAATGGAGGATTTTCTTTTTGCGTAAGCTCATTGAGTCGCAGATTGATCAGGGAACTGATCAGCTCTTCAATAAGATTCTGCCTGTAATCATTCCATGTTTTTATTTTTTTGGCAGGCTTTATGAAATTAAAAATTTGCAAAACCTCGTTGGTAGCTTCATCATCGGTTACCACCATGCCTTCA
>JAICPX010000452.1 GCA_025929635.1 Chitinophagaceae bacterium | reverse complement strand
TATGAAAACTTAAATTGCTAAAAGGCTGCCGTAAAAAGCAGCCTTTTGAATTATAAATTCAACCAGTAATTCAATTTAAATACCAATGCCCGGTTCCTGTTCTTTAAGAAGGGTTCACTGAAGTAATTATCGGTATACACCACAAACAGATCACTCATTGGTTTATACCTCCATTGAAAACGGCTGTTAATATTGATATTATCGTTTTGTGTGTTGTATTGAATAAATGTGGTCCAGAAAATACTATTGCTAAAATTGATCTCGATCCTTGGTGCAATTAAAAACAGGGATGCTTTTCCATAAGGATCAGGAAATTTCAAATCATTTTGCTCAAAATCTACTCCAAAATTACCCCAGGGTTGTGTACGAAAACGAATTCCCGCGATGTATTGATTGATATTTCCATTATAGAATGTACCGAACCGGATACCTGCATTGAAGATGAATTTCTTTCTTTGGTCAGACTGATAATTAGCATGATAATTACCAAAATGATAATTGCCTTTTGGCAATGGATCATAATCGGTGAAAGCAGTAGCATATAAAAGATGAACTACCTGGTTATTTCCACCAAATCTTAATTGGCTTGTATTTCTAAAATCAAACAGGTAAATGATCTCAAAAGTGTTTTCGTTTAACGTACCATTTGGATTCCAAACTATATAATTGTTGAAATTAATATTGTGTGATGTCAACGAACCTTTTTTCGGGAACATTGTGAAGCTCGTAAGTGCCAAAATGCCTTTGTAACCCATCCGAATTGTCGTGTCAAGCTGCGCATCATAGTTTTCAATCCGTTGCACAAATCCCATGTCTGCATAATAATTGGTGCCCATGCTTTCAAGGTTGATCATTGCTGTCAGCTTTCTATCGGAATATTGGCCGCCTATATACATAAAATGATCATCAGTACTGATACCGTGTTTCCAGCTTTTATGCAAACCATACCAGGATTGTACGTCGCCTTTATTACTTGTGTACACCAATTCAAGCCCGGCATTTCTTCCATACCTGTCAAGTGGATTGTCTTTTTTCTTTTCTTCACTCATAAATGCTTCACGACCGAAATAATAACCTTTGATCAATGATCTTTTCAGCACGGTACGCGTCATGGATACGGCGGTATAATTCTGCGCATCAAATTCACCCTTCCTGCCTGTTTGCATATTCATAATACCAAGCCTCGTTTTTTTATCAAGATTACCCGTAAGTCTCAACCCGGCATAAATCGGGATCCGATTTCCTTCTTTGTCCAATCCAATGCGTCTTGAATAAAACGGATTGCTGGCCGGATACCCATAACTTGTGAACAGATCGGCATTCTCAATAAAAAAAGTTCTTCTTTCAGGGAAAAAGATATTGAAGCGTGTAAGATTTGTTACCTGCCTGTCAACTTCCACCTGCGAAAAATCAGGATTCACAGTAATGTCAAGATTGAGTTTTGATGATAAAGCAACTTTGGCGTCAAATCCCTGGTTGAATTCGCCTTCCGTTTTCAAACCATCTTCCTGGTTGCTTGAAAGACCACCGGTGATATAGGGTATCACAGAAATATTTGTGCCCGGTGGCGGGGGTGGGGCGTCCCAGATCAATGCTCCCGTGTGACCAAAATCATAGAACTGCAGATTTCTCGGAACCTTTGTCCAGGTACTGTATTCATTATTCTTCAGATCAGCTCGAATAAAATTTACTCCCCAGATCGTTTTTCCTGCTTCATACCGGAGTGTCTTAAACGGAATCGCCATTTCAGCTATCCATTTATCGGCATGTCTTGTGGTTTGAGAGAACCATTTATTATCCCAGCTAAAACTAATATCACCACCTGCGCTTGCCGTGAGCAGATCTTCCGATTGCACATTGTATGGGCTCACCGAAAAAAGAAATCCATTGGTTCTTGCATTAATGGGATCGAGCACGATAGCAACGCCATCACTGGCACCCGGATCAATATCTCATTTCAAGGTTTGAATGACATAATAGCTGGTGTCGAAGCACATGATACCAACATATAAAAAGTTATCATCATAAGTAATTCTTGCCTCTGTATCGCGGCGGGCATAACCGGTATCCAAAGGTTCTTTTTGCCAGAAGTTTTTTATGGGTTCTGCATTTTGCCAGCTTACTTCATTTAAAATGCCATCAATTTTTATAGCATCCGTGGCTTTTCGATTCTTTAGCTGGTATTGCTGCTGGTATTTCGAATTATCGATCTGTGCTTTTACGTGACGAAAACACGGAATAAACAGGATGAGCACAGCCAGTTTTTTCATGCAGGTAGTTTTGGTAGCTAACGGGATGCAATTTGTCGAAATACTTTCTAATTAAAAGCAAAAATTCTCTTAACTGTTGATCGTTTACCTGGGCGGTAGAAAAACGAATGATTTTTGCCACGGTATTTTCTTTCATTTTATAGCAGTAATCCGGTAGATAAAGCTTGCATTTGGCTTTAGTTTTGAATTATTATGGCTGTATTAAAATCCGTATTTATGAAAAAGACATTTGCGATCGATGTACTGCTGATCCTTTTATCCTATGGAGTTTTCTTATTAATATTCTGATGAGGAAACGAATCCGGACCCGCATCACTGGTTTTCCAAAAGACCGGTCTTCGCTCTTTTGTTCGTCCCCTCCTCCAAAGGAGTCTTTTCGGACCGACCTCCCCTTTAGGGGAGACCAGCAACGCACAAAACCTACAGGTTTGAATAGTCAATCTAATCGTTGCTTAGTAAATCAGGTCTTTTGCTTCTTGTTCTAATTAGTGATTGTTCATGCCGCCATTCTTCAATCACCCTGTGATTTCCGCTAAGCAATTCATCCGGTACTTTCCATCCCCTGAAATCTTCCGGTCTTGTATATACAGGAGGCGCAAGTAAATTATCCTGGAAAGAATCGAATAAAGCCGATGTTTCATCGTTCAAAACACCGGGGATTAACCTGCCAATACAATCGACCAATACGGCAGCTGCCAGTTCACCACCACTCATCACATAGTCACCTATTGAGATTTCTTTTGTTACAAAATGCTGTCGTATTCTCTCATCAATCCCTTTATAATGGCCACATATAAGGATAATGCTTCCTTTTAATGAAAGCGCATTAGCTATTTTTTGATCTAATTTTTCTCCATCCGGGGTCAAATAAATGATCTCATCATACTTTCTTTCGGAAGCAAGCTCTTCAATGGCCCTGGCAAGTGGTTCACACATCATCACCATGCCGGCGCCACCGCCATACTGGTAATCGTCCACCTGCCCATATTCATTGACTGCCCATTTACGAAGATTATGGATCTTAACCTCCAGCAAATTTTTTTCCTGCGCTCTTTTTATGATGCTGTGTTGCATCGGGCTTTGCAACAATTCGGGTAAAACACTTATGATATCGATTCTCATATAAAACCCCCAACTCCTAAAAGGGAGTTAAGGCGATAGCAAATATAAACGAGAGATTTTTATGACTACTATATATGCATTCAAAGGATCTCCTGTTACGGCAACTGGTCCGGGTCCTTCTTTATTCTTTCTTTCCCTTCGGGATCCTGAGGTTAATACTAACTCCTGCAAATAATAATCCCCGTCCCGCCTTAGGCGAGACGGGGAGTTGTCCTTACATCACCCATCAGTTTACGGAGATGTTCTTAACCTTTTTTGGTTCTTTTACTTCCAGCTTTGGGATCACAATTTTCAATTCCCCATTTTTGTACTCGGCCAAGATCTTGCCGTAGTCGCACTGCTCAGGAAGTGTAAAGCTTCTGCTCCAGCTGCTGTAATTGTACTCACGCCTGTTGAACCGACCACTCTTTTCTACTTTCTCTTCTTTTTCCTTTTCAGCACTAATCGTCAGCATGTCATCGTACGCATCTACTTTGAAGTCTTTTTTCTCCAAACCGGGTGCAGCAATGGTGAGTCTGAATTCCTTTTCTGTT
>JAICPX010000163.1 GCA_025929635.1 Chitinophagaceae bacterium | reverse complement strand
TTCCAAAATTCCATTGTCCAATTGGCCGTAAAAATCTTTTTTGCTTTTCTGCTTTTACCAGGTCATACAAGGAAGCCAGTGTCCTGTTGCCACTACGGCCCATTTTGGCATCCGGATGTAATGTATCATCCAGCAACTGGTATTCTAAACCGATCGCAGAGCCGCTACTTGCTTCAGCGAGCGTTACAAAATACTTTATACCGCTGTTCGCTCCCGGTGATAGTTTAAATTCAAATGAAAGATCAAAAGCAGCAAACTGATCATTTGTTATAATATCGCCACCATTTGTCGATTCAGCGCCGGTAGAAGGAAGAACATTGAGTGTTCCGTTTTCAATCGTCCAACCCTTGCCCAGGAAATTATTTGCTTTCGCACTTCGCCAACCCTTGTTTGTTTTTCCATCAAACAGTAATCGCCAGCCATCTTTTCTTTCGTAAGCAGTCAAATTATTCGGAACAAAATTCGCAACATACACATTTGGAGGAAATGGCGTCGGCTTCAGGCCAGTTGTTTTGATGCGAATATTTTTGAATCCTACTTTCTTTCCTGCATTACCTGGTGAATTTATCGCATGCACCTGCAAACCGATAAAACCTTTTGTATCCAAAGTATCTACAACATAGGCGGCAGCGACCCCATTTACCCATGTTTTCATTTCATTCCCTATACATTCAATTCTGAAATGATTGTACTCCCCTTTTTTGTATGCATTCTGCGCTTTGGCATTCAACTGCATTGGATACAGCCAGTCCCTCCTGCCTTCGTCGTATATTCCACCAGACCATCTGCGAATTGTTGGATCTACTTCACATTGCCTGCCATATACTCTGCCCTCACCATTAAACGCTTCCGCATTAAAATGACTTCTTGTTTGGATCCCGGCATTACCTTCTTCGTCCTCTACCCACACATCCACCTCCAAAATAAAGTCCCCATATTCTTTTTCAGTGCATAAAAATGTATTTCTTGAATTCATCACTGTTCTGCCAATAATAGCGCCGTTTTCAACGGTGTATTCAGCTTTGCCTGTCATGCGTTTCCAGCCGCTCAGATCTTTTCCATTAAAAAGATTTTGCCAACCACTCTCGTAAGATGTTTGGCCAAAGGAAAAAAAGGAAATAAAAGAAAGGCTGATCAATAAATATGCGGATCTCATAACTGTGCTGCCCAGCAATTTTTTTTAAATGTACATCAATTCTTTTCTCCACAATCCGGCGGGATTTCATAATGGCTAAGCTTGCTATGCAAATAATTGAGTTGAATTATCATTCAGGGTGTTAGAAGGGAATCAAGCGACGAGTCCTTGTTTAGAATATTTAAACTATTGCCTTCATATAGATCGGGAGGAGACTCGTCTGGGAACCGGTAGTCGTAAGTGTTTTAAGTCCTTGTGACCTCTTTCTTAAACTTCGCTAAAATTAATTCCGCGTAATTTAAGTGCTAGAAATTTATCTCTGATGTCTTTACTTACGACCCGGACTACTTCATATCCCTTCAATGTACAAATGGAAAGTGGCGTTATTTTTTTAGGATCAGCTTTTAACTCAGTAAAGTATTCATATTTTCCAGCCAGCTCTGGTCTTATTTCATTGTTCACCTCCCAAAGCTTGTATTTTGACTTTTGGGCGTCGATGCATTCAACCGTATTCTTTACAGCGAGCAAATAATAAGGTTCCTTAGATTTATAATTCTTTATTTTTATTTCTTTGTATTCAATTTCAAACACAGGCAACAGGCTAATAAACTTCTTCGTTGTCATTATTAATCCGAAGTCAATCAGTGTCACATCCAAGGGATCACCCGGCATTAATATTTCAGCAGTCCAATTAACTGAATTTATAAGAGATTTTGATTCGATATCATCCCATGCATAGTGATCTGGCAGGTTGAGGTTACCAACCATCCATCGATCAGGAACTCCTAAATCATCATCAATTCTATAAAACTGTGAGGGCATTTAGTTATTTAGTTATTGAATTTCCGGAGGCGTCAGTCGCGGAAAATTACAACAATAACTGTTGTTCTTGGGCAGACCGCAAAGTCAGCAGAAACAACATTAACTTAAACACAAAAGAATGAACGATGATGGTAGTTCTTTCAGATCGAAGCGATCCCGATTATATCAAGATGACCAAACATATTTTTCAAAAGGCTTTCTGATGTCGGAGTCTTTCATCTTGGTTATTGGCTGCGTCCACCGTAGCTCAAAAGAAAACCCACCTATGCCAAAGCTTCGGTGGGCCAAGGTGGAGGTGAGGAGAATCGAACTCCTGTCCAAACATATTCTTCAAAAGCTTTCTACATGCTTATTCTGTTTTGTTTTTTCAAACCATTGAGTGGAAGTATCATTCAGCCTCGTTCCTATCAGAAGGGAATATGGCGCCAGGTCCCTCGTTACAGTCTTTTAGATCGCAACTTTACAATAGGTCCAGGGGGGACCCGTCTGGGAAAATCATAACGTTGATGATTAGGGGATCAGGCCAGTGACGTGATTAGAATCATAATTCCAGCTTAAATAACCCTATAACTTTAGTAAAACAATTCGATGACTGGTAGTAAAGCAGTACCAATTGAGAGCTGGATCCGATTCACGATTTTTAACGGATTCGCTGCCGTCATTTCATATCTGGCAACTGTTTTCATACCGCTGCCCGTAACAATCTCACTGCTTCTTGCTTTTTTATTCGGGCCTTTTTTTATGATGGCAACTTTAGGGACTTTTTTTATTATCAAAAGCTGGAAGGCCAGCACCTTCCTGTTCGCCGGTACCGTTTTTAACCTGGTCGCCACGGCATTTGTAACCCTCATGCTTGTTGTACAACAAAGCAGTTATGCATTTCACGATCAGTTTAAAACTCAGGTAAGACCGGGAGTTTCAAATGAGCAATTGAATTGGATATTCAAAGAAGTAAATTCCGTTCAGTTAGGCATGGATGTTACATGGGATATATTTGTTTCTGCAGGCACATTTTTTCTGGCATTAAGCATTTACAAACACCCGGTGTTTAAGAATATTTTTGCTTACACAGGGATGCTGGCAGCAGTTTTACTCTTCAGTTTCAATATGTATTATTTTCCACAACCACCGGCGTCAACAGGTTCAATTGACTTTGGGCCGCTTGTTTCACTTTGGTATTCGGCGCTAACAGTTTATACTCTTATTAAGAGAAAAACGCTGTCAAAGCTTGCCAATTTTGAATAACTGTGGCGAACTTACTTCAAAGCAAAGTGCAGTGACAAATAGAGAGAATGAACATTATTGTTACAGTCTGTTAAGCGGATAAGAGGAGAGTCAAATTATGCGGCTGCTCCTGTTGCCCGTCAGAAGATTACAACAATAGAAAAAAATGCGAGACCGCGGGAGCTATAAGAATCATCAACAGCACAAACAAAAAAGAATGAACATCATCTGCTCATTCTTTTAAGTGAAGGTGGAGGTGAGGAGAATCGAACTCCTGTCCAAACATATTCTTCAAAAGCTTTCTACATGCTTATTCTGTTTTGTGTTTTTCGGGAAGCAACTGGAAACAAACAACCGATTACTTCCTTAGCTGCATATGCTTAGGCAACAGTCACAGCCTTCTGTTGCAGCATCTTGTTTTGTGTTGAGTCGGCGGCGGGGCATGGAAACAAGCGAACCGGCCCGGCGGCCCTAATGACTACTTAATCACTGATTAGGCAGCCATGGCATACTGAGTATTGCCATTTAGAGTTTGAGTATTCAGATTTATCCCAAAGGGATCCCTTACGGGACCTGCTAATTACCCAACGCAGGACATGCTTATACTTTCAAAGATCTACGCTGTCAAAACCGGGCACCCCCGTTTTAATTTCAAATTTGAAATTTCAAATCTCAAATTATCTAGCCTGCAAAAATAGGAATGTTTTGCAGGTTTTTTAATCAACGTTTGCTTAAAAGTTCTGCCGTTAAATCAACTATTTTTACTCAATGACCCTGTTAGATGTATATCAGCGACAAATTGCAACGCATAACACCGAACTGAAAAAACTGGAGAACAGGAGCTCCCTGCTCGGATGGCTAAGGTTGTTTTCAATGATCCTGTTTCTCGTAAGTATTGGTCTTATTTGGGCAAAAAGCCTGATGATCTTTATCCCCATTGCTGTTCTGTTCATCACACTGTTCCTTTTTCTCCTGGCAAGACATTTAACCACCAATGATCAGATTGAAAACATAGTACGACTCATCGGGATCAATCAAACTGAGATCAATGTGCTTAATCATCATTTTACCGGTCTGCCTGACGGAGAAATATTCAAACCGGAACATCATGAGTATGCGAATGACCTGGATATTTTTGGCCGGGCCTCCCTGTTTCAATACATCAATCGCTGTACATCAGAACAAGGTAATCGCTTGTTTGCCTACTGGTTATTAAATCCGGCATCAACCGAAACGATCCTGGAGAGACAGGAAGCCGTCAGAGAATTATCAAACCAATTTGCATGGAGACAGCAACTGCAATCTTATGGAATTGCAAAACCATTCAACAGCACGACGGAAAATGAAATCGACAATTGGCTGGAAGAACCCTACCAATTCACAACTAAATCTTACTGGCACATATTACGTTTTCTCCTGCCAGCGATAAGTATCGGTTTGTTGATACTTCATATAACTGATTTTATTGGATCCTCTATTTTTTACCCGGCTATCCTATTGATGCTTGTAACGTCACTTGGTATTTCCAAATTAGCTACACCTTCATTCACAAAGCTCAATAAGATCGCACCTGAATTGGAAACACTTTCCGAAAGTGTTGCATGGATCGAAAAAACAAATTTCAAAAGCAAACTGTTAAACCAGTTAAAAGATAAATACGTCGGCGGACACGCAAGATCATCACAAACCATAAAGGCATTAAAAAAGATCCTGGACCGGGCTGATCTTCGACTCAATCCCCTTGTGTTCCTTCCACTTAATACCTTTTCTTTTTGGGATCTGCAGCAGGTATTCATATTAGAGAACTGGAAAAAAGAGAATAAAGCGCATATTGACGATTGGTTTCACTCCCTGGCCGAAATGGAATCACTTTCATCGCTTGCCAATCTTTATTTTAATAACCCTGGCTGGACATTTCCAGTTATATCAGAACATCACGGAACTTTCATCGCAGATTCATTGGGTCACCCGTTGATTCCAAAAGAAAAGATCGTTACCAATTCTTTTTCGACTAAAAGCAGCGAAGGATTAAACCTGGTAACAGGCTCAAACATGTCCGGCAAAAGCACCTTCTTGAGAAGTGTTGGAGTAAATATTGTTTTAGCCATGATGGGTTCAGCAGTTTATTCAACATCGCTCACCGTTTCCAATATGAAAGCGATCAGCAGCATGAGAATAAGCGACAACCTGGAAGAGAACACTTCAACTTTCTATGCCGAACTGAAAAAATTAAAAGAAGTTATTGAATCAGTTTATCGGAATGAAAAGGTTTTCCTGTTACTCGATGAAATCTTACGGGGAACAAATTCCGCCGACCGGCATACCGGCTCCAAGGCTTTAATCAAACAATTGATACACCATAATGCGGTTGGCTTAATTGCAACTCACGATCTTGAACTGGCCAAACTCGCTGAAGAGTTTCCTGATAAACTTCATAATTACCATTTTGATGTGCAGGTAACAGGCGATGAACTATATTTCGATTATAAACTAAAAAAAGGCATTTGCACCAGCATGAATGCCTCTTTATTGATGAAAAAAATTGGGATAGAACTATAGGTGTCGCCGAGACAGGTTATTTAAACAATCGCCACACATCAAGCCCAAGCGCATAAGCCATCAATGCCATCAGCAAAACCATTCCTACCATTTGCGAATATTCCAGGAATTTATCACTTGGTTTGCGACCACTTACCATTTCTGCCAAAGTAAATAATGCGTGCCCGCCATCTAAGCCCGGTATTGGTAAAATATTCATGAAGGCGAGTATGATGCTGAAGATCGCTGTAAGCGACCAGAAAATTTGCCAATTCCAGAAAGGAGGATAAATGCCGCCGATACTCAATACGCTTCCTAAAGACTCACTGGGTTTTGCTTTACCCGTAAATAACTGGCGAAGACCTGTAACATATCTTCCTAATGTTACCCAGCATTCTTTAAAACCGGCAGGGACTGCTTCAAAGAAATTATATTTCCTGGTTTCATATTTAAAACCCAGTCCTTTTAAAGTTTTTGGATAGGCCCCGATCTTTCCATTTTCATCGAGTTGAACTTCTTTTGTTAATGTGTCCCCCGCTCGTATAACTTTTATGTTGATCTTTCCTGCTTTTTTGTTCTTCATGAATTTTACAAAGTCATTATAGAACAGCGTCGCGGTATCATTCGCCCCGATTATGGTATCATTCTTCAACAGACCCGCCTCCCGCGCACCTGACTGTTTAGAAAAAGTATCGACAACAAACGGTGCTCTTATTGTTATAAAATCCCGCGCATCTCTTGAGTTCAGCTTTGGGATCAGGCTTTCCTGGAGGGGCACAACCACCGTGCTGTCGCCACGCTTGACCGTTAAACTCCTTGCTTCTCTTAAAATGACCTGGCCATGGAGGGTGTTTATGTCTTTTAATGTAGCCGTATCCACTTTTAAAACAATATCACCATCTCTTAATCCTACAGTGTGAGCAAGACTGTCTGCAACGATCCCATACTTTGCATTTTGGGGTGGTAAATACTCTTTACCCCAGACCCAAAGAATAAAAATAAAAATGATGATGGCGAGGATGACGTTAACGATGATACCACCCAGCATAATGATCAATCGCTGCCATGCCGGCTTGCTCCTGAACTCATGTGGCTGCGGTGGTAGTTTCATTTGCTCTTTATCCATGCTCTCATCGATCATCCCGGATATTTTTACATACCCACCCAAGGGTATCCAACCGATGCCATATTCAGTATCTCCCTTTTTCTTTTTAAACAATGAAAACCATGGATTAAAAAAGAGGTAGAATTTTTCAACGCGGCAGCCAAACCACCTTGCCGTAATAAAATGTCCAAATTCATGCAACAGGATCAATATTGAAAAGGACAATATGAATTGTGCTGCCTGTATTGGAACCGTACTCCAATCTATTGCTAATAACGTCATAATTTAAATATCCCTGCTTGCCGGGACGAACCTTTTTAAAATGTCCGCAAATATCTTTTAAAATTAGTTAGTGAAAGCAGAAAATTTTGGCGGGGGCCAGGGGGTTAAAGTTTAATTACATCAGCGGCAAAACTCCTTGCTTCGCCGTCACTTTCAATATATTCATCCAAGGTAGGTTTCCCGATAAAGGAAACATGTTCCATGGTTTTTTCGATCAGGTCGGTCATTTCCAGAAAACCGATGCGATTTTTCAAAAATGCGTAGACGGCGATCTCATTTGCTGCATTCATTACACAAGGCAGGTTGCCCCCCTTATTCAATGCATCTATGGATAATGCAAGATTCCGGAATGTCCTGATATCTGGTTCTTCAAAAGTCAGGGTATTCATCTTTTTAAAGTCAAATCGCGGGAAGTTATTATTGATCCGCTGCGGGAATGCAAGTGCGTACTGAATGGGCAGTTTCATATCAGGCATTCCCATCTGGGCTTTTATACTGCCGTCTTCAAATTGTACCATGCTATGGATCACACTTTGCGGATGTATGATCACCTGGATCTGCTCCGGCCGGAGATTGAAAAGATATTTCGCTTCGATCATTTCAAGTCCTTTGTTCATCAGCGTTGCCGAATCGATACTGACCTTTGCGCCCATGTTCCAGTTCGGATGCTGTAAGGCATGTTCTCTTTTTACATTGACAAGAAAATTTGGTTTCCGTCCCAAAAACGGACCACCTGATGCAGTAAGAATTATTTTCTCAATTCGATTTCTTGTTTCTCCGACCAGGCATTGAAAGATCGCGGAATGCTCCGAATCAACGGGAATAACAGGCGCCCGGTTTTCCATTGCTCGCTGCATAATGATATCACCGGCAACCACCAATGTTTCTTTATTCGCAAGCGCAATGGTCTTTCCATTATCGATCGCTTTCAATGTTGGTTTTAAACCGGCGAACCCTACAATGGCGGCAAGCATGAGGTCGTAAATATCCATGGCGGCAACTTCTTCCAATGCTTTTTCACCACAAAAAACCTTTATATCAGTCGATGATAATGCTTCTTTTACTTTTTGATATTTGCTTTCATCACCAATTACAACAATATTCGGATTGAACTGGAGTGCCTGTTGTACCAATAGCTCATCATTATTCTGCGCGGTCAATACTTCGGCAGAAAATTTATCAGGATTGTTGCCAATCACATTTAGAGCCTGGGTCCCGATAGAACCCGTAGAACCAAACAAGGCAATTCTCTTTACGTTCCCGGTTTTTCCCTGTGCAGTTTTCGCCTGGGATTCGGAAGGGGTATTTTCAAAAACGACTTTCATTAGTTAAACAATTAGTTGTTGTCACTCCACTTTACCAACTCATCGGCAATTTTCCTGTCATTGCTGAGCCGGGGCACTTTGTTTTGCCCTCCCAATTTACCAATAGATTTCATGTAATCAATAAATCCGTTTTTCCTGACAGCAGTTATTTTCAACGGAGAAAGTATATTGCCGCTGATCAGGTCATCATAATAAACATTTTTCTTCCTGAGATTCTCTTCCACTTTATTTGCAAATGCCCTTATATCACCCGGTTTGTTCTCAAACTCAATAAACCATTCATGGTATGACCGGCCATCACCTTTGCTTACAAAGGGTGCTACCGTAAATTCTGTAATGTGAACATGCTCTTCTTCTGCCGCTTTCAAAATACTGTATTCAACTTCTTCACCGATCACATGCTCTCCAAAAGCGGAAATGAAATGTTTTGTCCGGCCTGTAACAACCAGTCGATAAGGATTGACAGAAACAAATTTTACAATATCCCCCAGGTTATATCCCCAAAGCCCCGCGTTGCTATTGATGATCAGTGCATAGTTCTCGCCAGGTTTTACATCTTTCAATGAAAGTCTTGTTGGCTTATCATTAAAAATTTCTGCAGCGGGAACAAACTCAAAAAAGATCCCGCTATTAGTATTCAGCAAGAGCCCTTCTGCGTTTTGAGAATCCTGGAAGGCAAAAAATCCTTCGCTGGCA
>JAICPX010000262.1 GCA_025929635.1 Chitinophagaceae bacterium | reverse complement strand
GCAAGATCGAACTGTTCACCATGGCGGCACAACTTAGTTCATTGGCAAATGCGCACGACCAGGGCGGAGAAGCGAATTATCAAAAAAGAAAAAAAGAAGTACAGGAATTTATTGCCGGGTTTTTACCTGAGCACAATACAGAGGTTGATAAAAAGCTTTTTGCTGCATTGATGAAAATGTATGTGGCCGACCAGGAAACACAAAACATTTCACCAATGATGAAAGAGAGATCTATGTCTGCTGATTTTGATAAGCTGGCAGAAAAGATCTACCAGGAAACATTTTTACTAAACGCAAAAGTGGTAAATGAGAAACTTCAACTATCAACTGCTGAAGCAATCAATTTTATCCGTAGCGACAACGCGGTTAAGCTATACAATGATATTTTGAAAACGTACCAGGCAAATGTACAGGGCAGGCTAAATGAAATTCAAACAAGGATAAATAAGCTGCAACGAACATACATGCAGGCGCAAATGGATGTTTTTAAGGAGAAAAGATTTTATCCGGATGCCAATAGCACCCTGAGGGTGACTTACGGAAACGTAAAAGGATATGAAGCGAGAGATGCGGTTAAATATGACTTTTATACATATCTCGATGGAGTGATCGAAAAATATAAACCCGGGGATTATGAATTTGATGTACCTGAGAAGATCAGGACGCTTTATCAAAACAAGGATTATGGCCCCTATGCCGTTAATGGAAAACTTCCGGTATGTTTTATTGCTGCCAATCATACAACCGGTGGCAATAGTGGCAGCCCGGCTCTTGATGCCAATGGCTATCTGATCGGTCTCAACTTCGATCGTGTTTGGGAGGGAACCATGAGCGATATCAATTATGATCCAACTATTTGCCGGAATATCATGGTTGACATTCGTTATGTGTTATTTATTATCGACAAATTTGCAGGCGCCAAACATCTTATCAAAGAAATGAACCTGGCGACCACCCGAAAAATCTGATGGGTTAGCAGCAGCCCATAAAATATCGACAACAGGTCCGGGCAGTAAGATCGGGGCTGATATCCGGTTTCAAAGCCAAAATACCGGCAATTAGTGAGGATATTCACTGCCATCGGGTATCGAAAGCATTTCTCTTAACACTCCTTTAGCAACAGAATAACACCCCATCAAACAGAGGTCGTTTTTCCACAGTTTTTCCCCTATTTTTGCCCGCCCATACCGAACCGCAGATTCGGGCGGGCAATCGATTTTATAACCCTATAATATTAATATGTCAGTCATTCAGAGCATTCGTGAAAAGTATGCAAAGTGGGCAGTAGTAGCAATTGCATTAGCGTTATTAGGTTTCATACTTACCGATTATTTCCAGGCACAAAGCAGGATGGGCGGCGGCCAGACAACCATTGGAGTTGTCAACGGAAAGAAAATCGATTACAGGGATTTCCAGATGAGATTAGAGGGAGCGGAAGCACAGGAAAGAGCAAGGGCGGAACAGATGGGCCAGGAGTATAGCGAAGCACAAAGACACAATACCAACGAAGCGCTATGGGACCGCGACGTTGAAAAGATCATCATGAACTCCGAATTCAAGAAGGCGGGCATTGAAGTAGGATCAAAAGAATTTACCGATTACTTCTATAAGAATCCCCCAGCGGATCTCAGGCAAAGTTTTACTGACCAGATGGGTAATCTTGATGTGGCGGGATTGCAAAATTGGATGAACCAGACAAAAAGAAGCAGCAATGTTGCTGACAGGGACCGGTTAAATATGTATCTCGCCGATTATGAATACGAACTAAAAAAGCAAAAATATAATGCAGTGCTTCAGAACTCAGTTTATTATCCGAAATGGTATGTTGAAAAGCAAAATGCTGACGCTGCGTTAATGGCTAAGGTTTCATATATCAGGCACCCATATACAAATATATCAGACAGCGCTGTTTCAGTTACTGACAAAGAGATTGAAGACTATGTAAGCAAGCATAAAGAGCTATACAAGCAGGAAGAAAGCCGGAGCATTGCCTATGTGCTTTTTGATGCTGCCGCGACTGCGGAAGATTCAGCCCAAATAAGAAAACAACTTGCTGACCTGAAGCCGAAATTTGAAACTGATACGCTGCCCGCCCGGTTTCTTTCGGGTAATGGAAGCGCGACAACTTATAATGATGAATATTTAAACAAGACTCAGATACAATCGGCTGCGGTTGACAGTATAATTAATATTCCCAAAAATGCTGTCTATGGTCCCTATCTTGATCAGCATTACTATGTCCTGGCAAAAATGATCGACGCAAAGCCAATGCCCGACTCGGTTAAGGCAAGACATATTCTTATCCAAACAGCCGATCCACAAGCACAAAAAATCATCCTGGATGACTCGACCGCTAAAAGGAGAATCGACAGCATCGATGTTGCTATTAAAGGTGGTGCAATATTCGATTCGTTGGCCGTGAAATATTCAGCGGACCCCAGTAGTGCTGTAAAAGGCGGCCTGTTGTCAAATCCCCAGAATCCCGAGACAAATTATTTTACACAGGGTCAAATGGTTCCGGAGTTCAACGATTTTTGTTTCCAGGGGAAAAAGGGAGAAAAGAAAATAGTAAAAACAGTTTTCGGATATCATCTCATCGAAATACTTGACCAGAAAAATATTCAGCCCTATTACAAGATTGCTTTCTTTTCAAAAAACATCCTTGCGAGCAAAGACACAGAAAGAAAAGCTTCTGAAGAGGCCAGTAAGTTTTCCAATGAAGCAAGAGACCTGAAATCATTTGAAGCCGCAATTGCCAAATCAAATGGCAAGTACAAAAAACTTGAAGCGACGAACATTGGGCCAAATGATATTTCCATCAAGAACATTGACGGGGGTTTTGGGCAGATCATACCCTGTCGGTCACTGATAAAAGAAATATACAAGGCTGACAAAGGAGAGGTTTTGAAGCAGGAAAAGATCGGGGATCCGAAAATTGGAAATAAGCAGGTGATAGCCGTGGTGACCGATGTTCTCAAAGAAGGCACACAACCAGTTCATGTTGCCAGGGCGGGAACGCTACAATCCCCAAGTGTTGAAAGAATACTAAAAGACAAAAAGAAAGCGGAACAAATTAAAAAAGCGATCGGAAATGTGACGACGCTTGAAGCTGCCGCAACAGCATTAAAAGACTCAATTATCACTGCTGACAGCGTTCGTATAAATGGTGTTCGGGGGCTTGTTGACCCTAAGGTATTAGGAGCAATTTTCAATAATGCAAACAAAGGCAGGGTTGTTCCTGAGCCAATTGCCGGAAATGACGCTGTTTATCTTATACGCGTTGACGACCTGACAACTACACCTGTTGCTGCAAATATTGAAAGTCAAAGGGAAAACCTTAGAAACAGCGGGAGGCAAAGACAGAACTTTTACAGCAACCCGGCGGTAATTTTAAAAAAGACTGCCAGGATCAGGGATAACAGGAAGAATATTTATTGATAGATCAAGTTGTATTATCAAGCCCGTTTTGCCAAGGCGAGACGGGCTTTTTTGCGCCGCTTTTCGTAAACGAAAACACAGTAGGTAGGTTAATTTTGCAGGCAATGGGTGATGAAATAATAAATAAGGTTGCTGAAAGCGGGTTGGTGACGATCGACCTGGAAAAATATCTTCCTCAAAAAGAAAGTATCGCCGTGTTCGATCTAAAAGACTTTCTTTTTATGGAGATGATATTAAAGGAAAAAGATTTTCGCGAGGCATTGAAACAACATGATTGGGAAAAATACAGGGATAAACATGTGGCCATCACCTGTTCTGCTGATGCAATAATCCCGGTGTGGGCATATATGCTGGTTACGACCTATCTTCAACCAATAGCAAAAAACACCATTGTGGGGACCGAAAAAGAGATCTATAGATCTATCTTCCTGAACAATATTTCTTTGATCGACACCTCAGAATTCAATGGCAGCCGGATCGTATTAAAAGGCTGTGGTGAAACACCAATCGACGATTTTGCTTACGCTGAAGCCACAAGGATTTTGTTACCTGTCGCCAAAAGCATTATGTACGGCGAACCCTGCAGCACCGTACCGGTTTTTAAGAAGAAATAAGGCTACGCCAATAACACGAAAAATTTTTACCTTACGGCGATAAAGATTTGTGATTAATGAGAAAAGCCTGGTGGGTTTTATTGCTTGTCATTGTTGCAGCAGCCGCAGCGACTGTTTTTGTTTATGGAAAGAACAAACCCAAAGAGAGAGTTCCCGCGCGGGTTGATTTCAATGTTCATATAAGACCCATCCTTTCTGATCGTTGTTTTAAGTGTCATGGCCCCGATGGAAAACAACGACAGGCAAATCTTCGCCTCGATATTGCAGACAGTGCCTTTGCCGCATTAAAAGAAAGCCCTGGTCTTTTTGCCATAGTTCCGGGAAAACCAGAAGAGTCCCAGGTTTATCATCGTATTATATCAGCAGATACTGCAGAGCGAATGCCACCGCCTTCATCCAACCTGGTCTTAACAGAATATGAAATAAAACTAATTGAAAGATGGATAAAGCAGGGCGCTGAATACAAACCGCATTGGGCATTTATCAAGCTTCAGCCACAGCAAATTCCTGAAACAGAAAATAAAAAATGGGCAAAGAATGAGATCGATCATTTTATTCTTGCCAAAATGGAATCAGTTGACCTTTCCCCCAATGACCAGGCGGATAAAGAGCGGTTGTTAAAACGGGTTTGTTTCGATCTTACCGGGTTGCCGGTAACAATTGAAATGCAGGAAAAATTCTTAACTGATAATTCTGCAAATGCGTATGAAAAAATTGTTGATGAACTGCTGGCGAATAAGCATTACGGTGAAAAGATGGCGGTGAACTGGCTGGATGTATCACGTTATGCAGACAGTCACGGTTACCAGGATGATGGATTAAGAACCATGTGGCCATGGAGGGATTGGGTGATCCACGCATTCAATGAAAATTATTCTTATGAAAAATTTGTAACATGGCAGTTGGCCGGCGATCTAATGCCAAACCCAACAAAGGAAATGTTACTGGCGACAGGCTTTAACCGCAACCATAAGATCACGCAGGAGGGCGGAGTAATAGATGAAGAATATCGTTTGGAGTACGTCACAGATCGTACAAACACATTTGGCAAAGCCTTTTTGGCAATGACATTTGAATGCGCCAAATGTCATGATCACAAGTTTGACCCGATTTCCCAAAGATCCTATTACAGCACATTTGCATTTTTCAACCAGATAAACGAAAAAGGTTTGTTGGGGGATATCACATTGGCCTCCCTGGCGGATCCGCCAAACATGAAGATCAGTAGTAAAGAAGTAAAAGATATACTGCAATTCATAAATAAGAAAGACTCTGCTGACGTCGAGGTGATGATCATGAAAGATAGTAGTAAGGTAAGAACGACGCATATTTTAAAACGAGGAGTGTATGATCAATTAGGGGATAGCGTTTCATTTAATACGCCACCGAAGATCTTTCCATTCGATTCGGTAAAGCTTGAAAAGAACAGGCTGGGGCTGGCTAAGTGGTTATTTGATAAAACACACCCACTCACAGCAAGAGTTTATGTTAATCGTATTTGGCAGGAATTATTTGGGAGGGGACTGGTAAAAACTTCCGGCGATTTTGGGATGCAGGGCGAACCGCCGTCACATCCTGAGTTGCTTGATTGGCTGGCGTTGGATTTTATGAACAATGGATGGAACATCAAGCGGCTGGTAAAACAAATCGTAATGTCGGCTACCTATTGCCAATCATCTGTCGTAACAAAAGAAAAGCTATCAAAAGATCCGGAGAACATTTATTTATCAAGATCGCCAAGAGCAAGATATGCTGCTGAATTCGTAAAGGACCTCGTGTTATCAAGTAGCGGGATAATGAATTATGAGATCGGTGGCCCGAGTGTAAAAACCTATCAACCAAAGGGTCTCTGGGAATCTTCAACTTCTGGTCGCGGGCAATTAGCAAGATATGTACAGGATCATGGTGATAAATTGTATCGTCGCGGGATGTATACTTTTATAAAAAGGACGGTACCACCGCCATCAATGCTGACATTTGATGGTTCTAACAGGGACCAGTGCGAGGTAAACAGGGTAAGAACAAATACGCCTTTGCAGGCACTGGTGCTATTGAATGATCCACAGGTATTAGAGGCGGCAAGAGTATTGGCAGAAAGACTATCAACAGAAAATATTCCTGTTGAAAAAAGAATTGAAAAAGCTTTTCGACTGATCATTTGCAGAAAACCGACGGCAAAAGAAAAAAAGATTTTGTTTGAATATTATAAAAAGGAAAAAGAAGAGTTTTCAAAACAAGCGACAAGGACAGAGAACTTCTTAAAAGCGGGCGAATATAAGCATGAGGATAAGGTAAATAAGATTGACGCCGCGGCATTGATGCAGGTTGTTCATACAATCTATAACATGGAGGAGGCGATCACAAAAACGTAAAGCCCCCTGACCCCGTTGGGGGAACCTGGGCAGAGAAGTTCTTTTTTGTTTGGTCGT
>JAICPX010000325.1 GCA_025929635.1 Chitinophagaceae bacterium | reverse complement strand
GATGCAGGTATTTATCTTCTTCATGTTAATAATTATATGGAAAAAATTCTTATCCTTCATTAATTTTAAAAAAACCGAACCATGCTAAAAAGAGTCTTCTTCCACACCCTGTTATTTATATATCCATTTATTGTATCAGCACAATCAACCGCAAGCGAATGGTACAAAAAAGGAATTGAGTTAAAAGAGAAGAGCGATTATCAACATGCGCTTGCCGCTTTTAAGACTGCAATAGCCAAGAATGCGAGTTATAACGAAGCTTATTATCAAGCCGGTTGGTGCTGTAATGAACTGGAAAAATTTGAAGAGGCGGTTGACTATTTAAAGAAATACATTCCATCTTCAAATGAATTTAAACGGGACAAGTCTAATGAACTTGGATTTTCTTTTTTAAATCTTCAGAATTCAAAAGATGCTATTGAACAATACAATCAAACGCTTTCACTGTTCCCGGATAATGGAATAGCGTTAAGAGGACTTGGGAATGTTTATTACGAAATAAATGAAGATCATGACCAGGCGATCTCTTATTTTGAAAAAGCGTTAAAGGCAGATGAAGAAAATTCAAGACCCATTTACTATAAGCTGGGATGGCTATATAATGACAAAGAAAGATATGACGATGCGATCAATATCCTGCTCAAAGCCATCGAATATGACAGTGAAGATTCAGGTTACCGGGAAGAACTTGGATATGCCTATTACATGAAAGAAGAATATGAGTTTGCGTTCACCCAGTTAAACAAAGCACTCAGCCTTGATGAAAGTTCGAACCTGGCTTATTATTACAAAGGACTTTGCTTTGTTGCAACCAATAAAAAAGGTGAGGCAATGAGCATGTACTATAAGCTTAAGGAAATAGACAGTGAGGACGCTGATGAATTGCTTGGCAAGATCAATAAAATGAAGCCGTAAGCCTTAGTCAGAATGAGCGCTTTTTCTCCAGCGATAAAAAACATAGCCCGCAATAAAAAAAGGAGCTGAAGCAAGATAAATGATACCGGCATTCAGACCCTGTGCAGGTTTTCTGCCCAATTGTTGGGCTGTTTTTGTACAGATAGAGCACTGCGCAGACAGGCGTTGAAAACTTAAGATGGAAAAAATAAAACCAACCACAACCAAAATGACACGTTTTTTCATATCCTGATGATGAATAGCAAAAATACGATAGAATATTTTAAACGTAATTCCGTTTATTAAAATCTAAACTAATCTCTAAAAAATATATCCATGAAGCTTTATTCCATGATTGTTGCAGCATTATTGCTTCCTGCTCTAATGTATTCACAAACAACAGCCCAGGAATGGTATGATAAAGGCCTTAAACTTAAAAATGAAAAGAAATCCAGTGAAGCGCTGACTGCTTTTAAAGAGGCTGTTAAATTAGAAAGTGACTATAAAGAAGCGATCTATGAAATAGGATGGTGCCAGAATGATACAAGAGATTATGTCGGCGCTATTGCCTCTTTGACAAAAGCCAGGTCATTGTGGCCGGGGATCGGGAAAGTTCATTTTGAACTTGGCTATGCATTTGAAAAGATCAGTAGTCTTGACTCAGCCATGAATAATTATAACCTGTGTTTACAGATCAACAATACTTACAGCCTGGCATACAAGCAGCTTGGAACTATCTATTATAATAAGGATGATTATGAAACGGCCCTTGACAACTTTATGAAATACGAAGCATTTACCAAGAATCCTATAACGGATTATTTGTACTGGTATCGCAAAGGCTTTATGAATAATGCATTGAAGAAATTTGAGGAAGCAAAGATCAGCCTGAAAAAATCATTAGAGTTTAAAACCGATTATACCAATACTTACCTCGAACTCGGTTATTCATCTAAAAATCTCAGACAGGCTGATGAAGCCATTGAATGGTTCAACGAGGCGATGAAACTGGATGCCAAAAGCCATATTCCCTACAATGGTATTGCCGAAGTGTACCGGGATATTAAAAAAGATACGGACATGGCTATGACCTGGTACCAAAAATCACTGGGCGTCAAAACCGACGAGCGGAAAGCCTGCTTCGGATTGGGTTATTGTTTGAATAACAAGGGACGTTATAGCGAAGCCCTCACGTACCTGCAAAAAGCCATACAGCAGGAACCCACATATACGGCTGCTTTTGTTGAATTAGGATATAGTAATTATATGCTGAGAAATAATTCAGTAGCGCTGGAAAATTTTAACAAGGCGATTACCTTAAATCCGAAGAATGAAAATGCCCGCTATTATTCCGGGTTGGTATATATTATTCAAAACGACAAAGCGATGGCGCAAAAAATGGTGGATGAGCTAAAAGCATTGAATTCAAAAAATGCTGATGCATTACAGGAAAAAGTAAATAAGTTATAATCGGGGTTCATATTAAGTAAAAAGCTGCGCGCCTGATGCGGTCAGCTTTTTAATAGATTGAAGTTATACTTCAGCACCAATTCTTTTACTTTGTTTCTTCCTTTCTTCTTCATCCAATATCACTTTCCGCATACGGATAGAATTCGGCGTTACTTCAATACATTCATCCTGCTGAATGTATTCCATGCACTCCTCAAGCGTCATTAAAGTTTTTGGAGCTATCCTTGTTGCATCATCACTTCCGCTGGCACGGTGATTGGTCAACTTTTTTCCTTCTGTAACGTTTACAACCAGGTCACCGGGTTTAATATTCTCTGCAACAATTTGTCCTGCATAGACTTCTTCGCCCGGGTCAACAAAGAATGTCCCTCTATCCTGTAACTTATCGATCGAATAGCCGGTTGTCCTGTCCTGGAACTTTGAAAGCAACACACCATTGTTTCTTCCGGGTATGGCACCTTTCCAGGGTTTATATTCTGTAAAACGATGAGCCATTACCGCTTCACCCGCCGTATTTGTGAGCATCTGGGAACGTAAACCGATCAACCCTCTTGATGGAATTTCAAATTCAAGGTGCTGTATCTCACCTTTTGTTTCCATCACATGCATTTCGCCTTTACGCCTGGTGACAAGATCAATTACTTTACTTGCATATTCCCGGGGAACATCCACCACCAGGTTTTCGTAGGGCTCGCATTTTATTCCATTGTTCAACTTTACCAATACTTGCGGCTGACCAACTGTTAATTCATATCCTTCACGACGCATTGTTTCAACTAATATTCCCAAATGAAGGATACCACGACCATATACATTAAAGCTATCGCCGCTGTCCGTATCTTCTACTTTCAATGCAAGGTTCTTTTCTGTTTCTTTCATTAGCCTGTCACGTAAGTGCCGGCTGGTAACAAACTTTCCGTCTTTACCATAGAATGGAGAGTTATTGATGCTGAAAAGCATGCTCATCGTTGGCTCATCAACACTGATCACAGGCAATGCTTCCGGGTTCTCAGCATCAGCGATCGTATCGCCGATATTAAAATCTTCAATACCTACTACCGCACAAAGGTCACCTGCGACCACTTCGCTCACTTTTTTCTTTCCCATTCCTTCAAACACATACAGTTCTTTTACTTTCGACCTCGTTACAGAACCATCGGCTTGCATCAATGCCACCTGCTGATTTTCTTTTATCACGCCACGACTCACTTTTCCAATTGCAATGCGACCTAAGAAAGAGGAATAGTCAAGTGAAGTGATCTGCATTTGTAAAAAACCTTCATTCACTTTTGGAGGCGGCACATATTTTAAAATCCCATCAAGGAGCGGCTCAATCCCTTCAACCGGGGTTAATGAATCATTGAACCATCCATTTTTTCCCGAACCATAAAACGTCGGAAAATTCAGTTGTTCTTCCGTTGCATCAAGATTAAAGAACAATTCAAACACGGCTTCATGGACTTCGTCCGGGCGACAATTGGGTTTATCGACTTTATTGATGACAACAATGGGATGAAGATTCAGTTGCAGGGCTTTTTGTAACACAAAGCGGGTTTGGGGCATGGGTCCTTCAAAAGCATCAACCAGGAGTAACACGCCATCAGCCATTTTCAAAACCCTTTCAACTTCGCCGCCAAAATCCGAGTGGCCTGGTGTATCAATCACATTGATCTTAACACCCTTGTAAACCACCGCTGCATTTTTTGAAAAGATCGTGATACCCCGTTCCCTTTCAAGGTCATTGCTATCCATGATCAGGTCCCCCGTTTCCTGGTTGTCACGAAACACTTTAGTTGCGTGTAAGATCTTGTCTACCAGGGTGGTTTTTCCATGGTCAACGTGAGCAATGATCGCTATATTCCTTATTTCCATACTCATTTCTAAACGAGCGGCGAAGGTACGCCAATTCGGCGGGGCAGCGAAGGATTGGGGAATGATTATTTTGATATCAACTGATAAGCCCTGATTGGGCTTTTCTTGCCTTCGAATCATCCAGTGGATGATTCGCAGACTTGTAGAGCATCAATTCTATTCAGCCTTATCGTGAGTCGCAAGACGTGAATCGTGAAGGAATACTCACGGCTGACGATTCACGACTCACGGACCAATAAATTATCTTTATTCCCAAACTATATCCATGCGCTTTCTCAAATGGCTTGGTGTATTTTTGGTCATCATCATCATTATCTATTTTCTTGGACCGCAGCCATCGACCCCGAAATACAAGAACGAATTACCGACCGTGCCACCTGAACCCACACAACTAGAAAAATATATTGCAACCAATGAAGCAAGGCACAAACTCAAACCAGATAATGAAGCAAGGATCGTCTGGTTCAATGATTCAACAAAAGAAAAGACGGAATATGCAGTGATTTATGTGCACGGTTTCAGCGCATCGCAGGAAGAGGGCGATCCTGTTCATCGCGAATTTGCAAAAAGGTTTGGTTGTAATTTATATTTACCACGATTAGCAGAACATGGAATTGATACTTCAGATGCTTTAGCAAACTATACCGCAGAAAAGAGCTGGCGCTCTGCCGTTGAGGCGTATGCCGTCGGCAAACAGCTTGGTAAGAAGATAATTTTATTATCAACATCAACAGGAGGTACGCTGGCCCTAAAACTTTGTGGTGAGTTTCCTGATATAGCGGCGAATATCATGTTATCGCCAAATATCGCCATCAATGATCCCAATGCCTGGTTGCTCAATAATCACTGGGGCCTGCAAATTGCACATATTGCAGAAGGAAAGCATCGCACAGCGGATGATACGACTGCAGTGTATAAACAATACTGGAACCAACGGTATGCAACAAGTGCACTGGTCCAATTGGAAGAGCTGCTGGAATCAACAATGAAAGAATCAACGTTCAAAAAAGTGACACAACCCTCGCTGTTGCTGTATTATTTTAAAGACAAGGAAAACCAGGACCCGGTAGTAAAAGTATCAGCTATGAAAAGAATGTTTGCCCAGTTGGGAACGCCCGATAGTTTAAAAAGAGAAGTTGCAATTCCGGGAGCAGGGGCCCATGTACTTGGCTCGCCAATAAAATCCAGGGATGTAGCCAGTGTAATAGCTGAAGTTGAGAAGTTTGCAGTTGAAATACTACAACTGCAGCCGGCAAAACAATAGTTTTATTTTTTTACCGTTTGTTTTTTATGGACGGTAAGGTTTTATTTCTGCTTTTGATTTTTG
>JAICPX010000117.1 GCA_025929635.1 Chitinophagaceae bacterium | reverse complement strand
TAATCAATAATTTTTTTACCTATTCTTTATGATAAATACTGCAGGCACGGCTCGTTGACCCGTAGCATCAGAAGGTTTGATCGATTCTTTACCATTTACCAGCATACAACTGCTGCCACCTCCATCAAGATTTAATGCTTCCCGGCAACCAAGATCTTGTAAGATCCTTGCTTCTTGTTTTAAATCTGCACCTTCAGCTATGCCCGGAGATCTCCCCTGGATCACCAGTATGATAAGTTTATTGTCTTTTGTGTAACCCATTGCTGTGCGGGGATGTTTATCATCAACCGCCTTGCCTGCAAATTTTAATTCCTGGTTATTTGTAATATCAATTTTCCCGCTTTGAATCAACACCGGGCCGCCTCCTACGGCTGTTTGCATTTTCCATTTCTCGAACGACGCTGCAGACAATAACGTATAATCCAGGCTATGTTGGATGAATGAGTCTTTAAGCGGAATCATTGGCTCTTGTATTGCGGCGGCATAACTGAGTGAAGAGTCTGTAAATGTCCATGCAATATCCGCTTTCCTTTTCTTTGAAATTCCAATTGCACTCCCGAAAACTTTTCTATAGGTTAACGTATCTTTTCCTCTACCGGGAATTGTGTGAATATTATAACCGACCAACTTCCCTTCTTTGATTACCACATTCAAGTTCTGATTTGTTTGAAATGAAAAAAAGGTCGTATTAACGACAACAAGCGGCTGCTTGTTCTTTTGATAAAATTGTGCAGGTGTTAATCGTCTTTTAAAAGTTGTATCTGCGTCGAATAACAATTTCTTGTCCTTTAAGTCGGCAATAACATAGAAAGCAATATTTGGTTTGCCATCCAGTGAGTCCGTAGTTTTGAAAACATGAACGGAGGAAGGCAATGGCTGATATAAAGAATCAACATTTGTCCATTTCAATTGAGCAGAAACGCCCACTGAATTAATAATCAATAATAAATAATTAATAATTCGTTTAAAAGCATTTCGCATATCCAAAAGTTACCTTATCAATGTTGAAGTTCCTTTAATTTCATAAATCTTGCCAGCAAGATCTTCAGCCTTCAGCATCCAAACATAGGTTCCTGTTGACTGCTTCACTCCTCTTATTGTTCCATCCCAACCTTCGATCAAACTGGTGGTTGAAAATATTTGCTGTCCCCACCGGTTATAGATCTTAAAGTAGTGTACTTGCTTGATCCCAACATACAATCCTCTTAAATAATCGTTTCTACCATCGCCATTTGGCGTAAAACCGCTCGGAACATAAACGGCAGAGCCTTTGAATACTTTTATGTTGACCGTATCTGTTGCTTTGCAACCCTCGGGTGTTGTTACTGTGATCACAAAACTTGCATCATCCTGCAAACTCAGCACGGGACCTGAAATAAAAGGATTACTTAAGCCTGTAGAGGGGTTCCATGAAAAAGATGGATTTGGCGATGAGGACCACCAGGAGGTCACAAGAATGAATGGAAGATTTGGCAAAACCATGGTGTCATTAATAGTCTCTACGTCAATGTAGCCAATTGTTATTGTTTTTATTGCATCGGCTGACACACATCCGTTCGAAGCCGTGGCTTTCAATTGGACGTTTATGTTTCCTGTTTGCTGATAGATATGGACTGGATTCTGTACCGTGCCGGCGGATCCATCTCCAAAATCCCAGTTCCATTGTGTAATAGTTGTCTGGTTATCTATTTGAGAACCTAAAAAATTTATGGGCTGATTAATACAACCATCAACACCGATGATGTCCACGACAGGAGCCGGATTTGCAACAAAAGTTTTCGTAATTGTATCCGACTGGCACCCTACAGCAGACTTTACAACAAGTTTTACAGTATGCACGCCTGGTGTTGATACAGAAAGAACTGGTTGCTGATCAGTAGCTGCAACAAGTCCGTCAATGACCCATGTCCATTCTGTGATCACGCCGACCTGGTTCGTGGATTGATTGATCACGCGAACCGGCTTGCCAGTGCATGTATCGAAGATTTGAAAATTAGCCACAGGCTTTGACCCGACGGTAACCCGTTTTTTTAACGTATCGCTCACACATCCATCTAATCCCCTTATCACAAGCTTGACATCATAAATTCCCGGAATTGTATAATTATGAGGTGGCGGATTTTGTTGTGTACTTGTTGTACCATCTCCAAAATCCCAATACCATGATTGTATGGGTGCAAATGAAATTGAGCTTTCAGTAAATGATACCGGCGTTCCAAAACACACGGCATCGTTTTGTGCATTGGTTGTAAAGATTGGATTTAGTGCAGTACAAAACTCTTGCAAATTATGAGCTCCACCCGTAGCAGCAGTAAATCCCCAATAAACATTCGGATCATTATTAAAAATTGTTGTGATCATGTTTATTTGCGCTTCCACACGAAGCACATTATCAAAATATCCACGTAACCATTGGGTGGCGGGATCCCATGTAATTCGCAGAATATGCCATTGACAATCTTCAATATTTTCGTTGGCGGGTGAAATTTGTACAGGGCCGGCAAGATCACTGCCATGTACAGCATTCCCATTTGCCTGTATGCTTATGTGATCATAGGTCGGGTCGTTATGGTTCAAATTTTGCCAGGTATCTAACGTGATCCCGATTGATGGACTAATACCACTGAATCCCATGCCCTCACCAGTACTTCCAATACTCGTACTTATAGGTTGAAGCATAAATACAATTCCGTCAGCGCCATTGGCATCCAGGCAACCGAGGTACACATTAAACCAAAAATCAAAAGGATTGTTCAGGTTGATCTTGTTACTGTTCCATACACTTCCGGCCTGGGTAAATTGAGCAGGCGTAAGTGTATAACAATTGCATGAGTTTTGCACAGCTGCGCCATTCAATATGTATTGTGAGAAGGAAAATAAAGGAGTGCACAACAATAAAACATAAATAAATATAGACGTCACAAGCGTGCTAAGTTTCCAACTTATCATGGGTGCGTAAAGATAAGTTTTGAAAAGCCTATCCCCTATGATCTGTCATGAAAAAATGCAAATTTCACCATCACTCCATTTTTTGATTTTCCTCACCCGTCTGTTTCGTTCCCAGGTAAGTCGGCAGGTCCATACCAGCAGAGTTAAAAATATCTTTCAAAGGAGGTACCGCTTTATAAAGTCCGGATACAAAACCAGCCGTAGAGTTTTTACCATCCCCATTGTTATTATTGCCATTGTCCCACACGGTCACTTTATCTATCTTGATATTTTTAATTGCTTCAGTTTGCATTTTTACCAATTCCGGAAGCTTGTCAACAATCAGTAACAACACGGCATCTTTTGGATTGTTACCTGCGGCACTGACTATTCTCTCGAGACCTTCTGCCTGTTTGGTCAGGATCTCATACATACCTCTGGCCTCAGCTTCCAGTTTGGCAAAGATCGCATCCGCTTCACCTTTTGCTTTTTCCCTGATCTGTTCTGCCGTGGCCTGAGCTTCTATTATTAGTTTTTGTTTTTCAATATCTGCTGCAACTATGATCGTGGCATTTTGCGTGGCACGATCCCTGTCTGCTCTTGCATCTTCGGCAACTTTTTCTGCCTGGTAAGCTTCTTCCAATGCTCTTGCCGCCTGAACCTTTTCAGCCGCAATAGCGCGCTTCAATGCTTCTGCTTCACGCTCTCTTCTCGCCGCATCGGAGTTAGCAATTTCAATCTTTGATAAGTTTTCACCCTGTACGGCTATTGCATTTGCTTCCGCTGTTTTGACGCGTGTATCTCTTTCCGCTTCCGCTTTTCCAATGTTTTCATCTTTTTTTGCGACGGCAATCTGCACTTCCTTATCCTTAACGGTTACTGCCACCTGTGTATCGCGGTCACGAACAGTCTCTGCAACCCTGATATCCCTGTCTTTTTCAGCGGTAGCTTTTCCAATGTCTCCTGTTCTTTCCTGTTCAGCCACCCGGATCTTTGCTTCATTAATTGCTTTTGCTGCCGCTTCTTTACCCAGTGCGACAATGTAACCACTCTCATCCTTAATGTCAGTGATATTTACATTGATGAGTTTTAGACCTACCTTCTTTAATTCTGCTTCCACATTCGAAGCGATATTGCTTAAAAATTTATCGCGATTGCTGTTAATCTCTTCAATATCCATCATTGCAACTACCAGACGCATCTGGCCAAGTATGATATCGTTCGCGAGGGAATGAATGTCCTGTCTCTGCAAACCCAGCAAACGTTCGGCAGCATTTTCCATAACTCCGGGTTCTGTGGAAATGCCGACAGTATATTTTGAGGGAACATCGACACGGATATTCTGCTTACTCAGCGCACCTTTAAGATCAACCTCGATTGACATGGGTGTCAGATCCATAAAGGCATAATCCTGGATAATCGGCCAGATAAATGCCGCACCTCCATGAATACATTTTGCAGTACGGTCCCCGTCCGCTCCTTTACCCACTTTACCATAAACAACAAGTATCCTGTCTGATGGACAACGTTTGTAGCGCCTGAACATTGAAGTGATCAGGATAAATACAAAGAGAACTGCGACCGCAATTATAATTACTAAATAATCCATAGTTCGGGCGATTTATTATTTTAAATAGTTGCTGTTACCAATAAGATCTGATCATTCAAGATCCCGGTTACTTTTACAATCTTGCCGGTGGGAATTTGAATCTCGTCGTCGGTCATCGCTTCCAGCTCATGCAGCGATCCCTGGATGCGAATATGCACTTTTCCAAGCCCGTTTCTTTTCGGTGGTATGAAAAGATAAGTTTCGCAAACTTTATTCAGCGCATTTTGAATTTGCATGGTCCCGCTATGTCTCAGCTTATTTACATTTCGCAATAAAAATACCATGATAATGACCATTGCCAGCCCGGCCGCGATAGCAAGAAGAATCGTAACTCCTTTGTTGACTCCCGCGCTGTGTGCCGCAAGACCCACCCAACCAAACATGGTAAAGAATGCAATAAGATTTTTAACCGTAAAGAATTGGTGACCGATACCGATATCATCCCCTATATATTCATCGGCACTGCCAATCGCCGACGGATCATCAGCATCCCCTCCAAAAGCCGAAAACAATAACTGAATAATAAAGAGTATTGAAAAACAAATGGCGATAGACCAGAATATTTTATCAAATACGTCAAGCGATCGCCACCACGAGGAGATGTCGAGCAGTTCCATGATGTTGGTTTGAATACCGAATTTAGTGAAAAAGCATATTAAAAATTCAGGCTCCAGATCATGGACGGGTCCTACTGACTTTCAACGTATTTCCTCAAAGACGAGCCTCACCCTTTATCCATCAATTGTACAGATTCTTTTATTATTTTTTCCAATTCTGTTCTTGCGTCATTTATTTCTTTGATGGAGTTCAGGTATACCAGCCTCCTATCCTTAAAATTTCCCTGCAAGAGACCAGATCTGATCTTTACAATGTTGGGATGATGAAAAACAAGGATGATCTTATCTTTTGCTTTCGAAGGGGCAAATGTGACGATGTCTTCTTTGTAATAGTAACTCGGAGCATTCCACTTAATTCGTTCCTTCAATTTAGGGCCGGCCGCTTTTATGATCCTCCGAACAGCGTTGACCGCAGTCCTGAATACAGGATCGAGTCTGTTCATCCATTCTTTCACCTGTTCTGCTTCACCGGGTTTTGCTGTGCCTGCTTTTCGCACTATTTCTTTGTTGATTTTTTTAGACCTGCTTTCAATTCATTTTCTTTCATCCGGTATTTCACCATCTTTTTAATCAATGCCAGTGGCATAGGCTTGTCAAGCGGGAATTTTATTGTTCCTTTCGAACCTTCATAAGCAGACATTTCTTTCTTCAATGAGTCAGCGCCCCAGGGAGCAGGATAAAGACTAATATGATTTTTCCATGCAGCAAAAAAGACCAGCATACCATGATATTTATATCCCGGTATTTGATAACTGATACCTTCTTCTGCTTTTGGCGCCGTACTCTTAATCGTTTTACGGATATCCTTCAGTGCCTTTTTCATTGTTGGTTCTGCGGCAGCAATATATTCATCTACCGAAGCCGCCGTTTTCATTTTGCCCATATAGATTGTTTTGGTTTGTCCTGACCTTGCAATTTTTTCTTCCAGAACACATAAGAAAGTATGCCTGGTACGATCCACATCAGCATTCCCGACATCCGTGGATCAAATACCCAATTCGCTGCAGCCAAACCCGAAAAAGTGGCACCGAAAAGATCAAAAGCAAAACCCGCATAGGCCCATTCTTTGATCGTTCTTAATCCCGGGATCAGGATGATGATTGAACCGATCAGCTTCAGCCAACCAATCATCGGGATAAAATATTTCGGATATCCGAGAAAGCCATGGAAGACATCAACGGACGTCTTGTCTTGCTGTATGTTTGGAATTGCGGAAAATATCATAAGCCCGGCGAAAATGAGCGTGAATATCCAATAAAGGATATTGATTGTTTTCGGTTTCATCGTTGGTTAGGTTTAGGTAAAACTATTTTGCAGAACAATTAAACATCCAGTGCACGCCATATTTATCCTTGCAACTTCCGAAATAATCTCCCCAGAACATATCCTGCAATTCCATTTCCACCTTTCCGCCTTCAGACAACGCATTGAATAGTCGCTTTGTTTCCTCCCTGCTATCGGGTTGAAGATTAATATAAACGTTATTGCCAAAACTGACCTTAAACCCCATTTGTTCCGGAGCATCAGTACCCATCAGTACATGACCACCGGTGATTGGTAATTCAACATGCATTACAAGGTTTTTTACATCATCATCCATCGGAGGTGCTCCGTCCTGCGGTGGCATATCCTTAAATCGCATGATACCGGTCCCATTAAATTCGGTTTTAAATACAGATTTATAAAAATTAAATACCTCTTCTGTATAGTTTGGAAAATTCAGATATGTGCTTACACTTGCCATGATCTTAAGTTTTGATTCGTCTAAATAGTTTCTGCATACTTTTTAAAATTATCAAGAATTGCCTGCCAGCCCCCTCTTTGTAATTCTATAGGGTGAGTGTTTTCAGCATCAAAAGTTTCTACAACCTTTGTTGAATTCCCTTCATTGGTAAAAGTTGTCTGGACCTTTCTTCCATCCCCCATAGTATATTCAATAAACTCTTTATTCTTTATCACATCATAAATTCCTCCAAAGTCAAAACCCATACTTCCATCTTTTGCTTCCATCCTTGCAGAAAAGGCGCCACCCTCACGGAAATCAGTTTTTGCCCAGGGTGAGTGCCAGTCATCAGCTGCAAAATTCCATTTTGTAATATGGTCAGGTTTTGTCCAAGCTTCCCAAACTTTTTCTATGGGTGCATTTACCGTGGCTTGAACTGTAATTTTAGTCGCTGTATTAGTTGTTGTTTCCATAACTATAAATTTTAAGGTTGACAATCGTTTTTCAAGGGTCATAAATTTAAACCCTATTTAATATTTACCAAGATTAATTTTTTGAATAGTTGAATATCCAGGTTATGCCAAATTTATCAGTAAGTGATCCGAAAGTGGCGCCCCAGAATGACTGGTGTAACGGTTCAACGATGTTACCACCCGACGATAATTTATTAAAGAAAGTATTGATCTCTTCATCACTGCTGCAATTGACGCAAAGCGAAATTGAATTTCCTTTTACAATATTATTTCCCAACATATCCGAAGCCATTAGGACAAGATCATCTTTCGTCAAACTGCTGTGAAGGATCTTTGCTCCCATTTCCGAAGGCATCCTTGCCGCCATCGGAGATTCTGAAATTTTCTGCATTACCAATTCACCACCGAGACATTCCTGGTAAAACTTCATTGCGTCCCTGGTCTGGCCATTGAAATTTAGATAAGCATTTATATGCGTCATAGTTTTTATTTCATAAAGATTTAGAAAATCAGGTCTTCAGCGGAACCAAGCATCGGACATTGGTCATATCCTCATAGATCTCCAGGCAATAACCATTTGGATCTATATCCGGATATTTTAGCAACTGCTCAAAAGCTTTTCCAATTGCCGTAACGTCTTTCATAAAATCCTGTACGTATTGGCTGATGTATTCTCCTTTTCTTATTGTAAAACTTTCACAGCGCAGGGGCTTTCCTTCACCGGGAGAATTTTCTTCAACGGCTGCTCTATAGATTATTTTTCCCGGTTTTTCAGGATAAGAGATACCAAAAAACTGACGATTGGTCGTCATTCCTATCAAAGAATGGAGCTTATCAAAAGCCGATTTGATACCATCAGGAAACGAGGTTGCCTGTACATAAAAAACGTGGATATCATTATCTAAAAAATGTTTTTCCATCTATTCAATTTTTTCTGAAACAAAGCTATTGTCAGTTTTTATAAGCATCGCTGTGCAAAAACGTCAATCCTGGGGGTTGTTTGCGACAGCGAATCAATTTACCTTTACATAAACGAAAACCTTTATGAAGAATATCGCGATACTTGTTCCCGAAACAGCAGTTATTGAAGCAGTAGCGGATCCACGCTACATGTTTACAGCTGTGAATGAGTTTATTAAAAGCCAGGGCAAACCGGCATTGTTTAATGTACAGTTGGTTGGACTAAGCAAAGAAGTAAAATTAGCGGATGGTATTTTCTCCATACACACTGATGCAACACTGAAGAACGCACAGAAACCCGACCTGATAATAATACCTGCTGTAAGCGGCAATCTTGAAAATGCGATCAAACTCAACAACGATTTCATCCCATGGGTCGTGATGCAATATAGGAACGGGGCCGAGGTAGCAAGTCTATGTCTTGGTGCTTTTATTCTTGCTTCAACAGGTTTGTTGAACGGCAGGAATTGTTCAACACATTGGTTGTTTGCAAATGAGTTCAGGAATATGTTTCCCGATGTTGATCTTGTAGATGATAAGATTGTGACTGATCAAAATGGCTTGTACACCAGCGGGGGTGCAAATTCATACTGGAACCTGTTATTACATCTTGTGGAAAAATATACAAGCCGTGAGTTGGCAATTCTTGCTTCAAAGTTTTTTGTATTGGATATTGATCGCAATAGCCAGTCGCCATTTACCATGTTCAAAGGGCAAAAAATTCATGATGATGAAGAAATAAAAAAGGCACAGGAGTTTATCGAAAACAATTTTATGGAAAAGATCACCGTCGATGACCTCTGTTCAAAATTTGCAATAGGTCGCCGCACATTTGAAAGACGGTTTAAGAAAGCTACCAACAATACAGTGATAGAATACATACAACGTGTAAAGATCGAATCGGCCAAAAAACAATTTGAAACAGGAAGGAAAACTGTCTCTGAAGTGATGTATGATGTTGGATATGCTGACACCAAAGCGTTTCGTGATGTATTTAAAAAGGTTACCGGTATGTCACCCATTGACTATCGCACTAAATACAACAAGGAAGTATTACAACTGAATTAACAGGATGTTGTTTTCGGGAGTATGCAGTACAACGGGCACAAAGAAATCACAATGAACACAAAGAATAATACGCCGCGCGATAAAACGCTTTTTTTATCTTTTGGTGTCGTCGGAGTAAGGTATCATTCTATTTCGCCTGGTCAGATGGTTCAATAAGATCCCAAAGATTTCCGTAAAGGTCTTTAAAAACTGCAACTGTACCATATTCTTCTTGTTGCGGTTGTCTTACAATTTCAATTTTTTGGTCGAGGAGGTTGTTATAATCCCGGTCAAAATTATCTGTATGCAAAAACAAAAACACCCTGCCACCCGTTTGATTCCCTACCCGGCTTTTTTGTTCTTCGCCAGTGGCCTTTGCAAGCAATAAACAACATTCACGCGATCCCTTTGGTCTTATCAATACCCACCGCTTTGTTTCACTGAGTGGGGTATCTTCTATAAGATCAAAATGCAATTTCTTTGTATAAAATCTTATTGCTTCATCATAGTCGTTGACAACGATCGCAATTTGGGCAAGCCTTTGTTTCATTAATTATCGATTTGTTTTATTGCAGGCGGCCAAGATAAGGTAAAACGATCAGGGTTCTCTATTCGCCAGCCTGCGATTTAAATCGTGGGACTGGATGTAATGAATTAATAAAAAACCCGAAAACGATTGAATGAATTTATTCCTTGTTTATGGTGTAGGTCAGAAACACGAGACCGCTTGAGTATGTCTTATGATCAGTAAGTGTCAGCCAGGTTCTTTCTTGTATGTCGTTGAACAAAGGTTTTCCACCACCGAGAATTACCGGGTGGACAGCGACCATAATTTCGTCAACAAGGCCGAGATTCATTAATGAAGAAATAAGATCGGCTCCGCCAAATAGCCAGATATCTTTTCCCTTTTCATTTTTGATTTCTTCTACTTGTTTTTTAATGTCTCCTTTTATAAGAATCGTGCCTTCTTTGACCTTGTCAAGTGTGTTGGAAAAAACATATTCATTTAGTTTTGGAAATCCGGGGGGCATTTCACCCGCCATTGACGCTGCGAGCTCATAAGATTTCCGGCCCATGAACGTGGAATCAATACGTTTGAAGAATTCCGACATCCCATAGTCCTGGTCGGCAAAACACCAATCGAATTGTCCTGTTGCATCCTCGATAAATCCATCGAGGCTGACAGCGATTTGTACTACAATTTTTCGCATATTTAAAATTACGGTTTATACATTTTTCCTGTCAACAAAGCGTTGTTT
>JAICPX010000317.1 GCA_025929635.1 Chitinophagaceae bacterium | reverse complement strand
GAACGTCAATTTTACGAAAATGTAGATGCCTTAAGAAAGATTCATGACGGCCTAGCTTTTCATCTAGACGGACAAACTCTGAATAAGGAGGAAGGAGCTTTTGTTCAAGGATATTTTAAAATATTTGGCGACTGGCAAAAAAGTGGTGCCAACACAGACATACAATCGGAATACGATCATATTGTATTAAAGGTCCGGGAACTAAATAAATCTCATCCGAAAATCCAAATGACTAATGAAACAACTGAATTCGTCCTTAAAAGTGAAATTGCCTACATGAACGTTACAAAAATTGACAAATTCCTGATGACAAAGTTTAAGGATTTTGCACATTCGCACAGACGAGCGGAAATGCTATTGAAGGAAATAATCAAAATTCTTAAATAACCCGGTTTGTCAACAAAAGCATCGATGATGCGAACCCGATTATCCGTGGCAACAAGATCATCCAAACTGTTAAACGGCAATTGCTGACGTGATGTGCCTTGTTTGATTTTCATGCTCTATGAGACAAATCATCCCTTTTATGTGTTGTGCAGAATTGTTTATTTTTATTCAACAGTTGAGAATAGTTTTTTTACAGACCGACGTTAACGGTAATTAAGTGACGACACGAATTTCTATATTATGCATTGCATTGACTGCTTTGATTAGTTGTCATAGTGTAGACCACAAGAACACTGGCAATGAAGGGCAACTTGGGATTATAGTCGAAGTAATGCCTGAAGGCGACAGTTCCTATTCAATAAACTGGAAAGACACCGTAGGGCAGGGTGAAGGTTATAATTTAACCAACCGACCTTCTGAAGTCTGGTGCTTTATTATGGACCAGGGTGATACAGTAGGATATTATAAAGGACTAAGTGCTCCTGCCGATTACACGTACTTTTCGACCACCGACACCACCGTTAAGGTTACTTTCATGATTGGACCTAACATATTTTCAGAACAGCGAGACAAAGGAGTACCGAGGGAAGCAGTAATTGAATTTAACCCGGTTGATTTGAACTTGAAAAGCGGATTGAGGCGACCAGTTGGATTTGTGCTTACCGAAAGACAGAAACTACCGCTAACATCAGCTTTGTAAAAGTAGGGCTGACAAACATCATTTCAACAGCGTATCTTTAATGAACGACAACAAGTAAGTGAAGCAACAGAACATAAATACCCGGCCTTCACAAAGCTGTAAACCACACCACGAAATCCCCCCAATCATTATTTACTTTTATTTCAAATAAACTCTCATGAAAAAATCACTGGTCATTCTTTTACCGCTAATTATTATTTCCTGCACTCAGCAATCAAAAGCGAAAGAAGAAACAAATGGGCTGCCGCTTGAAGGAACCTGGAAACTTCTCACAGGAACACTTATTGAAAAGGGAGATACTACAATCACAGATTATTCAAAGGACAGATCATTTATCAAGATCATCAACGCTTCCCATTTTGCATTTTTAAATCATACACTCAGAAAAGACACAACAGATTTTTCTGCCGGCGGCGGCCGCTATGAAATTTCCGGGAATAGCTATACAGAGCATTTGGAATATTGCAGTGCAAAAGAGTGGGAGGGACACGATTTTAATTTTACAATGACATTAAATGGAGATACGTTGACCCAGCAGGGTATTGAGAAAATCGAAGCACAGGGTATTGACAGGATGAATATAGAAAGGTATGTGCGGTTGAAAAATTGAAGGCTGAAGTCTGATGTCGGAGGTCTGGCGTTTGAAGCCATTAGTGTTTTCCGCCAATCACTTCTGCCATTATCATTGAATCTAAGGTTTGAGTTCTTGTCGCCGGGTCGATAAAAGTTTTTTTCAACCGCGTTATTTCGTAATCGGCAACGGAAAAGGTTTTTCCAAAAACAAATCCTGCCGAATCCACCTGTTGCTGTTGGGATTTTCCGTAGATAAGCCAGAATTTTTGACCAATGTTTTTTAATGAATCCGGATATACCCGGCGATCAGAGGCAGAATAAAAATTATAAGCAGAACTGAATGTATTCTTCCAGAAATAAACATCTCCCGGATCTACAGTCCCCCTGGTCTTATCCGCTAAGGGCTTGCCGCCCTGGTAACTCAATAATTGAGGATAAAAATTTGTGTTGGCTAAGAAAAAAAACAACACAATAGCTGCAACAGAAATGGTGATTGCTTTCTGAATTGTTGAAAGCTTCCTGGTTAACAGAAAATAGAACCCGATTGCGAGTAGTAATATCAATCCTATCAAAATAATAGTTTTATTAATAGGAAAGGCCCATGTGTTTACCACCGTTGAGACGATAAGTAGTAATATTGAAGCCGAAAGCTGAATAATGAAAAGAGCTTTTCTCCATGTATCATTGTTCCATTTTGAAACAAAAAAATAAGCAACAATTAAAGCCGTGGCCGGGGTGAGTATCGGCATGTAATGAGGCAATTTGAAATTTGAGAAATTGATCAACAATGCCAGCAGAACAAGCACTCCGGTACTCAACCATTCTTCTTTTCTTGCAATGAAGTTCTTTAAACGAATAAACAAGGCAATCAACGCAACAAAACACCAGGGGGCAAATGTCCAGAGAAAAGTATGGAGGAAAAACAACTTGTCTTCTTTGCCTAATGAACCACCAAACCGTTCATGTCCACTGATCCTGTCAAAGCTGTGACTCCATAAAATATACTTTACTCCATTCACCCCTTTCATTCCCTGCGAAATTTTTTCGGGGTGCAGGTTGAATTGCAGGTAATAACAATACACAACCGGGGAAATAAATAGTGCAAAAAAGATGATGACGATCAGCCAATGCCAGTCATATAAAAGTTTCCAGTCTTTCTTATATAAAATGTAGAAGAAAAGACCGGCAATTGGTGTCACTAATCCGACATGTCCTTTTGTTGAAAAACCAATTGCCAATCCCAGGGCGGCGCCTATCAGGAAGATAAATTTTCGGTGGTGAACATACGCCACAAGCTGCCAGGTTGCGAACGCAATTGCCGCGGTCAGTATTGCATCCATTCTTACATCATTGTTGGCAAGAATGTAGCAGAACGATGAGGCAGCAATTAGCGCTGCAAGTTTGCCGGTTTCATGATCATACAACTCTTTTGCTAACCGAAAAATTGAATAAGTACCCATAATTGTAAAAAGAAATGAAGGGAGCCGGTAAGCAAAAGATGTTACGCCAAAAACATGATAGCTTGCTGCCGAGGTCCAGAAAAGAAAATGAGGCTTATCAATATAGTCGCCCCGGTGATCGTATAATGTTACATAGTCACCGGTGAGATACATGCGAAGAGCAATATTTGCATGATGACCCGCATCATTATCCATCAATGGCACAAAAAGCCCGGCGAAATAAACCAGGCCAAGCAGGGTGAAAAGAAGCAGGTAAGTACGATTTGATAACAGCGGGGGGATCAAACAAAAAGTTTATGCAAAGTAAATGAACAGACTCCAGATTTATGAAGGGAACAAAAAATAGTCGTCATATAACTATCTTCAATAAAATTTATGTAAATGAAAAAGTTTATTATCATACAGCTGTTTATTTTGATTTGTGCAGGAACAAATGCAATGGGATTAATTAGGGACAGCATTCCCGCCGACCCAAAAGATGTTTCATCGCCTGAAGCGCTGGTAGCCGCTGTGTACGATGTGATCAGCGGACCGGCTGGACAAAAAAGAAACTGGGACAGGATGAGAACGCTGTTTGTGCCCGATGCAAGAATGATCGCAACAGGAAAGCGCCTGACCGGTGAAATGATAAGAAGAGTGATGAGTGTGGAAGATTACATAAACAGCTCGGGGCCCTATTTGGAAAAGGAGGGTTTTTTTGAAAAGGAGATAGGAAGCACCAAAGAACAATTTGGAAGTATCGTTCATGTATTCAGTGCTTACGAAACCAAAAAGACAACGACGGATGAGCAACCCTTTATGAGAGGTATCAATAGCATTCAACTTTGGAATGATGGCAAGCGGTGGTGGGTTATTACTATTCTTTGGCAAAGTGAGACCAGGGATACCCCCATTCCGGAGAAATACATTGGTAAGAAAGATTAGATCAGGGACAGTAACTCCGTGACCTTATTTTTTATCTCGTCTCTAACTTTATTGAACTCAAAGGGCGGTAAGTTCTTTGGATCAGGGATTTCCCAATCGATAAATTTTTTTGCAGGTATCCAGGGACAGGCATCACCGCAACCCATTGTTATCACAGCATCAAAAGGAGCAAACTTCTCTACCTCATTTAAGGATTTGCTTTTATGCTTGCTGAGATCATAACCCAATTCTTTCATTGCGGCAATCGCCTTGGGGTTTACAACGCCCGACGGTCTTGAGCCGGCACTATAAGCTTCCACATTCGCACTACCTAAAATTCTTGCAAATGCCTCACTCATTTGAGAGCGATTGCTGTTCTCCACACAAACAAATAACAATTTTTTCTTCATCGCGGTAAAATTACCGAATGTTGATCGTTTAAACAGCCCACCGGTTAAATGATGGGCTGACATGATCAATTAGTCAACCATCGCACCGGTGCAACAGCCGTTGCCATTTCCACATCCGCAGCCCGGGTCCACCCGATTACTATCGGGATTCATTTGTTTTTTCATGATTCTACTTTTTATGGTTAAGAAATAAGATCTAACAACAGCCACTTCCGGGATCGCAGCATTTTCTTTCGTCTTTTGATGGCTTATCAGCATAAACAGTAATGCTGGTAATTTTCACATTGCCGTTTTTGTATTGATTGATTTCTTCTTCAGATAGATATTCTGCCAATATTTCACCGGGAATCGTTATTGGCTTGTCTTTTTGCAATTTGATATTAGTAAAGCCAGCTTCTTTAATAAGATCCAGGTATTCACTTTTTTGAATTGCTCCTGAAACACAGCCGGCATAGAGTTCTGCTACTTCTTTCCATTTATCAGGGATCTCTCCTTCGATTACAATATCTGATATGGAAAAATGGCCGCCGGGTTTTAATACACGGTAGATCTCGCTGAAAACTTTGTGTTTGTTCGGTACAAGATTCAATACGCAATTACTAACAACAACATCTGCTTTGTTACTCAACAAGGGCATGCTTTCAATATCACCGTGGCGGAACTCTACATTTCTATAGCCAAGCTTTGCACAATTGATTCTTGCGAGCTCAATCATTTTTTCTGTAAAATCAATACCTATGACACGACCGGTTTCCCCAACAATTTTTCTTGCTATAAAAGCATCGTTCCCCGCGCCACTGCCAAGATCGATAACCACATCTCCATCTTTGATCGCTGCAAACTCTGTAGGCAAGCCACAGCCCAGACCAAGGTCCGCATCAGGGTTGTATCCATCAAGTTTGGAATAATCATCTGCCATGATGCTGTATACATCATCACCACAACAAGCGGTAGCCCCACAGCATGATGAAGCATTTTGCAGTTTACCCTGGCCGGCGATCTGGCCGTATTTTTCTTTTACCAGCTCTTTAATTTCAGTTTCATTTTTCATGACTATACTTTTTTGTTTTATAAATTGATTCAGAAGAATAAGCTTTATGAAAAGGCGACCAGGCATCAGTTGCTTTTGCAGGAATGTCTTCAGTCGACACCCTATGATCAATCCCTTCAACCCATAAGTTATCCGTTGGCCGGGACATCAACCCATGTAAACTGAACGTTTTTCCCGCTGCTGACCAACATGCAGCGCCTGAAGCGATGTCAACTTTTTTG
>JAICPX010000638.1 GCA_025929635.1 Chitinophagaceae bacterium | reverse complement strand
TCTTGTTTCAAAATATTATCCTGATTAATGCATTCTTTTTTAGAAATAGATCCGGAAGTAAAACAAGCTCTTGAAAAGGGTAAACCAGTTGTTGCACTGGAGTCAACAATCATTTCTCATGGAATGCCTTTTCCTCAGAACCTGGAAACAGCAATTGAGGTAGAAAGAATTGTTCGAGACAACGGGGCTGTTCCTGCAACAATCGCCATCTTCGATGGGAAATGCCATGCCGGGTTGAATAAGGAACAACTGGAACATTTTGCTTCGGCAAAAGATGTGTGGAAAGTGAGCCTGCGTGATATACCGTATGTGATCATCAAAAAATTATATGGAGCGACAACTGTTGCCGCGACCATGCGAATAGCTGCAATGGCCGGGATAAAGATCTTTGTTACAGGCGGGATAGGAGGGGTACATAGAAACGCAAGTGAAACGATGGATATCTCTGCTGATCTTACTGAGATGGAACAAACCCCGGTTGCAGTGGTGTCGGCCGGAATAAAATCAATTCTTGATATCGGTCTTACCCTGGAATATTTAGAAACGAAAGGAATTCCGGTTATTACATTTGGACAAGTTGAGTTCCCAAGTTTTTATTCAAGTAAAAGTGGATTCAATTCTCCATTGAGGTCAGACAATGTTGAAGAGATCGCTGCAATGATCAATACAAAATGGCAATTGGGATTGAATGGTGCCGTCTTAATTGCCAATCCTGTTCCTGCCATGCAAGAGATGCCATCCAATGAAATTGAAGCCCATATTCAACAAGCATTGAGGGTTGCAAAGGAAAATAATATATCAGGTAAAGATGTCACTCCTTTTTTATTAAAATATATTGCTGATCACACCAGGGGCGAAAGTCTTGAAGCAAATATCGCCCTGATAAAAAATAATGCAATGCTTGGAGCTGAATTAGCAGTTGCCTACGCAAAGTCTGATTTAACCACATAGGAGGCACAATAGAAACATAGGCGACATAGACACTATGCGATTGTATTTATCCTATGATATGTATGTGGTAAATATTTGATTAAGTTCTTACTGCTGTTACCACGGGTTGCGGTTCATTAACACTTAATGAGACCGCTTTATCGTCCTTTATTTTAAAAATTATATTGACCGATGCTGCACCGGCAGGCGAAAAAGTATTTTCATCCACTTTATTCAATTTTCGTTGACCGTAACCCTTACGACCTATTTGTAAAAAACCAAGCCGATGTATATCGACAACAAATATTTCAGCCTCGCCGTTGCCAAAGCGGTATTCACCTAAATATTTTTTCTTTTCTTCGTCAGTTACTTCAAGACTTTTGGGTTTTATATCTGCATTTCCCAAACCTTCAAGATAGCTAATAACTTTTTTTACATTAGCTGCATCTGCTGCTGAAATATCCCTGGCTTCCAACCTGTTCTTTGCATGCTGCAATAGAGTAATTCCATGCGGCCCTGTATGTGATTGGATACCGGGCACTGTTTCTATGATCTCCTGTACACTTTTCAACATGCCCATCATAGCGTAAGTGAAAATATCGGGTCTTGCTCCATGACTGATCAGGAATTCAGCAATATCGCGACGGCCGACATGTGATGCTGCGCCGAGTGCAGTTTCCCAATCACCGAAACCCCAATCCCATGACGCCCCAGCCAGTTCAGGACGGGCAGTTACCATTTCTTTTACTTTATCGAAATTCCCGTGCGATGCGCCTACGATGCCACTCACCATTTCATCATTCATGCTTGGATACCGGTAAAAAAGGGAATCACCATTAGTAGGGGATTCGATCCTCGTAATAGTTCCTCCGGATGAATTACCAAAAGCAGTGATACCGATCAATCCAAAGGCAGAACTTTTTATAAAATGGCGGCGTTGGCGAAATGAATTATCCATCGTATTTTTTTTTAAAAGCTCGTTGATACTAATTTACCCAATTCTTTCGCTGCAGAGCAAGAGATTTCCAGATGGCCGGTATAATTCCATTATTTAAGGTAGGAAAGGATCCTTTTACCATTTATTAGGGAGAAAAAAT
>JAICPX010000546.1 GCA_025929635.1 Chitinophagaceae bacterium | reverse complement strand
TCAGGTTGTAATCTTTCGCCCTGTACTGTTTTCATCAGCATCGGTGTAGTATTGGTGTTTACCAGTCCTGTAGTGATGGTGATATTTTGTATCCACAGCTTTTGCAGTTGTAGTTCAACGCTCTTGCCATGTACTCCTACATTAGCGATATGGCCACCAGGTCTTATAATATTCTGGCAAATATCAAAGGTTTGTGGGATACCAACTGCTTCAATAGCCACATCCACGCCATCTTTGGTAAGTCCTGAAACCAGTTTGGCTACATCCTCCTTAGCCGGGTTGATCACATTGGTAGCACCAAATTTTCTAGCTACTTCAAGACGATTTTCATCAACATCGATCATGATGATCCTTGATGGCGAATAAAACTGTGAAGTCAGCAACACTGACATACCAATTGGGCCTGCACCCACGATAGCGATGGTGTCTCCCGGTTTTACCGTACCATTCAGCACACCGATTTCATGACCGGTTGGTAATATATCGCTAAGCATTACCAACGCTTCTTCGTTGGCACCGGCCGGTATGGGATAGAGGCTGTTATCGGCGTGCGGTATACGGACGTATTCGGCCTGCGTACCGTCAACCAAATGTCCCAATATCCAACCTCCATCTTCGCAATGCGAATACATCTGTTTTTTGCAATACTCGCACCTGCCACAGGAGGTAATGCAGGATATTAAGACATGATCACCTTTTTTAAAATTGTTCACAGCAGTCCCGGTTTCTTCGATAACCCCCACTCCTTCATGACCCAGAATTCTTCCTTCGGTTACGGCCGGCACATCACCTTTGAGTATGTGCAGGTCCGTTCCACAAATGGTTGTTTTTACCACTTTCACTAATGCATCTGTTGGAGCAATAACCCGGGGACGCGGTACTGTTTTCCATTCTTTTTTGCCCGGCCCCCCATATACCAGTGCTTTCATCGTTTTGGTTTCTTTGACCTTTGATGTCTTTACAGGTTCCATCAACTGAGTATCCATGATAATTTTTTTAGGTTACACAATAAAACTCCTTCTGGAAAGTAACCGAAATACGTTTCCAATTACGATGACCATCATCATTAACCGGGAAGATTCTTGTCAGTCTGGAAAGCACCGGGGAGAAAAAAAATTTTGTAGGGATCATGCACCACATCGGACCATTGAAAAGATGAGCTCCCTCGAATACAACCAGCTATTTATAGATCAATATTTCTCTGCTCCCGTCACTTGAAGCAAAACCCCTGTACATTCCTTCAGAATTAAAAATAAGCGCAGCATTTCCCTTTGCATCCACACCGATCATTCCGCCGTCTCCGTCTATTTTCATGAGCTTGCTATTAACTACAATATCCATAGCATCCTCCAGCGATAACCCTTTATACTCCATTAAACAACTGACATCATAAGCAGTAACAGCTTTTATGAATGGCTCACCATGGCCGGTACAACTAATAGCACAGGTTTTATTATTGGCATAAGTGCCGGCTCCAATAATTGGACTATCGCCCACACGGCCCCATTGTTTATTTGTCATGCCGCCGGTACTTGTCGCTGCGGCCAGGTTACCATTTGCATCACAGGCAACAGCTCCTACCGTCCCAAATTTCTTATCATCACTGAGATTTATATCATGATCGAGGGCCGTCTCATTTGCATTTCTGGCTTTCTGCAATTGCTTATAACGGAATTCAGAATAAAAATAATCGTCACGTTCAAATGCAATTCCCTGTTGCCTGGCAAATTCCTCCGCGCCATTTCCTATTAAAAAAACATGTTCACTTTTTTTCATGACCGTATAAGCCAACTCAACTGGATTGCGGATATTCTTTACAGCGGCAACTGCTCCGGCAGACAGGTCCCTTCCATCCATTATGGACGCATCCATTTCATGCGTGCCTGTATTGGTAAATACAGAGCCTTTGCCTGCATTGAATAAAATATTATTCTCGAGTTCGGTCACGGATGCTTTAACGGCTTCTAATGCGTCACCATTCTTTTCTAAAATCTTATACCCGGCATTTATTGCATCATTCAATGCTTTTAAATAAGCTGCTTCCTTTTCGGGTGTCATGTTCTTCTTAGAAATTGTTCCGGCCCCGCCGTGTATTGCAATTGTGAATTTTGACATGGTGTCGAAATTAACTATTTTACTATTTGTTATGACCACCTGGAAAGACGTTACAAAAAAGAAACTCTCACAAGGCGACTGGTCTTTGCTTATTGCAAATGTTATTCCCGTTATCGGTGTCTGGTTCCTGGGTTGGAGCGCAAAAGAAGTTTTCCTGGTTTATTGCCTGGAAACCATCATCATTGGTGGATTCACCCTGTTAAAAATGCTCATCACTGGTCTTATTGTAAAAAAAGATACTTGGCAGACCCAGGGTCGTGTATCCAGGCAACCTTTCTGGTTCTTCATGCTTTTCTTTTTAGTTCATTATGGTATGTTTGTTGCAATTCAAATGGGGTTATTCTTTTCGGTGTCGGGAATTGGCGATGAACATGGTATTACTTTCTGGAATTTTTTTTCAAAATGGCCATCATTACTTACCAATGAAGCCTATATTATGCTGGGCGTCTTTATTACAAGCTATGGCTTTCGCCTTACAACGGATTTTATTTTGAATGGAGACTATAAGACTTCTTCGCTTGGCTACCTGATGTTCCAGCCTTACGGGAGGATCTTCATTCAACAGGTAACCGTGATACTCGGCAGCATGTTCCTCTCCTTTGGTGCAGGAAAAGTTTTCATATTGATATTTGCAGCGATAAAAATTTTCTTTGAAGTGTTTATTGACTTCGATCTGATCATTAAAAAAGCCGCTAAAGGTGAATTGAAATCCTAAGAAGGAGATACTTGAACTTCAAATAAGTTGATTTGTGAGCTGGCACAGCCCCCTTTTGGGGGTTTGGCGGCTCAAGAAAGAAGCAATTCACATTCTCTTAATAGTTTTTCCCTGTCAACG
>JAICPX010000635.1 GCA_025929635.1 Chitinophagaceae bacterium | reverse complement strand
TGATGCACAACTTGTGAAATTCAAATTGCTCGCGGTCGCCTAAATAATAATTCTAATCTACCGATAAGCGCATCTTTTTTAAAAAGGCAATGTATCGTGGATCACTCTCCAGGTTTTTCAAAAGTGGATCACCTTTCAGATAAGTGAGTCTTACGTCCTTAGCGATATAAGACTTTTCCAGATAGTCAAAGGCTTTATCCTTATTCCCTCTAACGGCATAAACTTCGGCAATCTGATACATCTGATCCTTTGGAAATTTGGCTATAAAATCACTAATGAGTTCATCGGCTTCTTTTTTGCGACCCAGGGCATCGTATGCCAGTATCAAACCATAGATTCGCCAGGCCTCATCTGTTTCCTGTGTCATCTCGGTCAGTGCCAACTCAGGGTTTCCCTGCAACAGATAAATTTTACCCAGGAATACATGTACCCGGGGAAACTCTGGATTCAGTTCAAGTACTTTTTTGTAGTTAACAATAGCTTCCCCAAAATGATTGGTATGATACAAAAGTTGTCCAAGATTAAAATAGGTTGAAGGCTTTATAGGGTCAAAGGTTACCGATTTTTTAGTCAGTTGCATTGCTTCATCAAATCGGCCAATGCAACGGTACAAAAATCCTTTACTTCTCAAAGCATCAGCATTTCCCGGCTCAAGATCGAGTACCTTTTGATATTCTATTTCAGCGCCAACCCAATCAAAATCCCACATTTTTACGAGACCTAATACATAATGACCTGCTGCCAGTTTATCATCCAGGCCAACAGATCTATTGGCGGCTATTTTGGCTTTTTGCATTCCTTCTTTCCTGTCAATTTGCGCCCACGTTAATTGCAAAATATAAGAATGTGCAACAGCAGCCCAAAGGCGGGCGTTCATTGAGTCGATAGCCAATGCTTTCAAATAAATATCAAGAGCTTTAGCAAGATTATCTTTATCTCTTTTTTCAAGAAAATAATTACCCTGAAGCAAAAGGTTATAAACTTCTGTATTAGATGGGGAAGAAGGTATGGAGTCCGGTTTGGCAAGAAGTTTCAGTTTTAATTCCGTCACCACCGCGTTGGCTATTTCATCCTGCAGTTTAAAGATACCTTCTAAGTCGCGGTCATATTTGTCACTCCATGAATGAGACCCATCGGCTGTTCTTATCAATTGGGCAGTAACACGGATCTTATTGCCCTCCTTTTGCACACTCCCTTCTAATATGTTGGCTACGCCCAGCTTCTCACCAATAATGCGTAAGTCCTCATTTTTGCCTTTGAACGAAAAGGAAGAGGTTCGGCCAATCACTTTTAGTTCAGGTATTTTAGAAAGAAGGTTCAGTAATTCCTCACTTAGTCCATCGGAGAAATATTCCTGGTCTTTCTCTGCACTCATATCAACAAAAGGCAGTACGGCAATTGATTTGTCAATTACTTCACCGTTGCCTTTCTTGGCCAGGAAATTCGTATAAATAAGAAAAACAGCCAGCACTATGGCGACGAATGAAAGAGCGACGATTACATTACGTTTCGGTAATTTCTTTTTTGTCAGTTTCCCCTCCATCATGCTTCTTTTCGGAATGGGAAAGCCTTCATTTGCTAGGGCAAAAACTTCAATGCGATCATTAACATTTTTGAATTCAAAGTAGCCCAGCGAAATCGTCTGGAATTCGGATTTGTTCTTTATTTCATCATCAATTTTTTTAGAGAAAAGAATAGATCCCGGGACGCCCAATGTTTGAATACGGGAAGCAATATTTACCACATCGCCGTAAATATCATTGTTTTCAAAAATGATTTCGCCTTCATGAATACCAATTCGCAGCGATAATTCCTTTGATGCCGTACAAGCCTTCTGAATTTCAATTGCTGCATTAACAGCATCGGTTACAGTATTAAAACTCGCCATTACTCCGTCACCCAATTCTTTTATCAATTTTCCATTGTACTGGTCAATAACTTGCTTGTGTATTTGCCTGTTCGTATCAAGCAATTTGAACGCCAATTGCTCATCTCTTCCCATCAATGCCGTGTACCCGACAATGTCAGTGAACATAATAGCGGCAAGTTGGCGGAATTG
>JAICPX010000057.1 GCA_025929635.1 Chitinophagaceae bacterium | reverse complement strand
GAGGAGTTCACTTCGCCACGGTAACTTTCCGGATTAGTGAAAGATTCTCCCGTGACTCGTGAGGGGGCCGAAGCAATCTCCGCCCATTGAGGAGTTCACTTCGCCACGGTAACTTTCCGGATTAGTGAAAGATTCTCCCGCGGCTTGTGAGGGGGCCGAAGCAATCCCCACAAACGATTTTGATTTACAGATAAGGTGGTCTTTCGTTGCGACAGGGAATCTGCACTGTGGGAAGGGGCTTGCTTCGGCTTACCGGGATGCCTCATTATGATTTTATAGTTCAAATCGGTAAGCCTCGCAAGTTGCAAGCGTTCCCGGCATCGTTTGCGTAAAAAAATCAACTGAAATCCCTGATTAACAACGAATAATAAAGTAGAATTGTAATTCAAAGCTTGTCGATGAAAAGATTCCTGGTCATCTCGTCCCTCACGGTTTTCTCCGTCATTTGTTTTTCACAGAAAACAAATCTCCCGGTTGTAACTGTACCGAAGTTTAAAAAGGATACGATCAACATAAAAAAGCACGGTGCCGTTGCCGATGGATACTTCCTTAATACCATAGCGATCAATGGTGCCATTGATGCGTTAAGTAAGAAAGGTGGGGGTGTGGTTTTAGTGCCGGCTGGTTTATGGTTAACCGGGCCGATCGTGCTAAAGAACAATATCAACCTTCATGTTGCTCTCGGGGCAACTTTGTTATTTACACCGGATAAAGATCAATACCCGTTGGTTGAAGCTAATTGGGAAGGATTGCCGCAAATGCGTAATCAATCACCGGTCTCTGCTACCAATGCAACGAATATTGCAATTACAGGCAAGGGAATTATTGATGGCAATGGTGACGTTTGGCGTGCTGTGAAATCTGATAAGCTTACCGAAAGTCAATGGAAGAAGAAAGTGGCATCCGGTGGTGTTTTAAGTGATGATAAAAAAACCTGGTATCCTTCTGAAGGTTTTATGAAAGGAAGTAAGATGCCTGCCAATCCCGGCATGATAACAGGAGATCGTGATGCAGCATTCTATCAAAGCATCAAGGATTTTCTTAGACCCAATCTTCTTTTACTTACAAAATGTAAGAACATCCTGTTGGAAGGCGTAATATTTCAAAACTCACCTGCCTGGTGTTTACACCCGTTAATGTGCGAGAACTTGACGGTGAGAAATGTATTTGTAAAAAATCCCTGGTATGCACAAAATGGGGATGGTATTGATGTAGAAAGTTGCAGGAATGTGTTGATCGAGAATTCTGTTTTTGATGTTGGTGATGATGCATTGTGTATGAAAAGCGGTCGTGATGCCGAAGGAAGAAAAAGAGGAATGCCAACAGAGAATGTTATCATTCGTAATTGCGTTGTATATGCAGCCCATGGCGGATTTGTGATCGGTAGTGAAATGAGTGGTGGTGCCCGGAATATTTATGTCAGCAATTGCACTTTTATCGGGACTGATATTGGTCTTCGTTTCAAAACTACAAGGGGTCGCGGCGGCATAGTGGAGAATATCTTTATTAAAGACATTTACATGAGAGATATTCCTGCTGAAGCCATTTTGTTTGATATGTATTATATGGCAAAAGACCCTGTTGCGTTAGCTGGTGAAAAAAGAGAATTGCCTAAGGTTGAATTTAAAACGGTTGATGAAACAACACCGGTTTTCAAAAATTTTCATATCAGCAATGTCTATTGCAATGGAGCTGAAAAAGGAATTTTTGTAAGAGGCCTTCCGGAAATGCATGTAAAAGATATTGTGTTGGAAAATATGGTGCTTCAATCTAAAAAAGGGATCGATGTACAGGAAGCTACCAATATTACGTTTAGAAATATTAAGGTCATCAGCAAAGAAACAGATCCCGTGGTTGATATCGTGCAAAGTGATAAACTGGTTTTTGACAACATAACCTACAAAGACGGCGCCCGGTTGCTATTCCGTCTAAATGGAGAAAGAACGCAAAACATCTCAATAAAAAATACAGATGCATCCAAAGCAAAAGAAAAGATCACGTATGAGCTGGGTGCAAATGAAAAAAGCGTAACAACAATCAGATGATAAAATTCTCACGTATAGCAATTCTTACGGCCGTAGTCCTGTCTTCAACCGCTATTCTTGCGCAGGAGAAGCCACTTTCACAGCAGGTGGCAGCAACTGTAATGAATATATGGCCGGACACGATCCCAGTAGGCAGTCAAACCAAATGGAGTTATGATATGGGTGTCGTGTTAAAAGGTTTTGAGGGGATTTGGATGAACACCGGTGATGTTTACTATTTCAATTCGATTCAAAAGAAAATGGACTTTTTTGTAAAGGATGACGGTAGCATTAAGAATTATGAGCTGGAAGAATATAACATTGACCATGTCAATAATGGCAAGCTGGTGTTGCTTTTGTATAGGGTATCAGGTAAAGAGAAATACAAAAAAGCAGCAGATCTATTGCGCAGCCAGTTAAAAACCCATCCCAGGACAAAAGAGGGAGGTTTCTGGCACAAGAAGATTTATACCAATCAAATGTGGTTGGACGGCCTGTACATGGGTGGCCCGTTCTATGCCGAATATGCAATGTTGTTCAATGAGGAATCGGCTTTTGATGATATCGGTAACCAGTTTATCTGGATGGAAAAACATGCACAAGATCCGAAAACAGGTCTGCTTTATCATGCATGGGATGAAAGTAAAGAACAGAAATGGGCAAATAAAGTAACGGGAACATCACCACATTTTTGGGCGAGGGCGATGGGCTGGTACAGCGATGCATTGGTAGATGCGCTGGATTATTTCCCGGACAAACATCCGAAGAGACAAGCATTGATCGATATCCTGAACCGGCTTGTGAATGCTTTGGAAAAATTCCAGGATAGGGAAACAGGACTTTGGTATGATGTTATGAATTATAATGGCCCCGGTAAAGAGAAAAATTATTTTGAAGCTTCTGCTTCGTGCCAGTTTACGTATGCAATTGCAAAAGGTGTACGCAAAGGTTATCTGCCTGCTGCAAAACTTGCGATCGCCAAAAAAGCGTATGCCGGTATTGTAAATCGCTTTATTAAAGTTGAAAATGGTCAAACCAATCTGCATGGTACTGTAAAAGTTTCAGGCCTGGGCGGGAATCCCTATCGTGATGGAACCTTTGAATATTATATGAGTGAGCCCGTCATCGTGAATGATCCCAAGGGAGTTGGTGCGTTCCTGTTAGCAAGTAGTGAAATGGAAAAGCTGCCAACGCTTTCTCTGGCTAAAGGAAAAACGGTAACACTTGATCGCTATTTTAACAGTGAAAAAAGAAAAGATGCAACAGGGAAAGATGTTTTCTGGCATTACACATGGAATGAAAGAAGTCACCCCGGTTTTTATACACTGGGACAGATTTTTGAAAAACATGGTGCTAAGCTTTCTTCATTGAATGTAGCTCCCACAGCAGCCAATTTGAAGCCTGCCTCGGTATATATTATTGTTGACCCTGACCATAGAAAAGATAACCCTAATCCAAATTTTGTATCTGCCAATGATAGTAAAGCAATCACTGATTGGGTAAAGGCAGGCGGCACTTTGCTGCTGATGGCAAATGATAGCGCCAATTGCGAACTACAGAATTTCAACAAGCTCGCTGCAAAATTTGGGATCAGCTTCACCGACAAGAGCATCAACATGGTGAAGAATGATATTTACGGGCAGGGCGTTGTTTTTCCCGGGACTGGTAATCCCATTTTTAAATCGCCAAAGAAAATGTTTCTGAAAGAACTCAGTGTGCTGAATATAAAGTCTCCTGCAACAATCAATACGGTGAAGGATGGCGACATTATAATTGCAACCGCAACATTCGGCAAAGGGAAAGTAATGGCGGTCGGTGATCCCTGGTTGTATAATGAATATGTAGATGGAAGAAAATTACCGGTTGAATACGAGAATTATAAAGCGGCGGAAGATCTGGTCAAATGGTTAGTAGGCAAGTAAGATCAGCCAAAGGCTTTTGGGAAAATAAAAAGATTCAAGATATATGCAGTTATCAAAAAACAATATTGAAAAAATTGCACCCCAAAAAAACTTAGCAATACCGGGTAAGAAGTTATTTGAATTGCCGGAAAAGGTGTTGCAATTCGGCACAGGAGTATTGTTGCGTGCATTGCCTGATTATTTTATTGACAAGGCAAATAAACAAGGGATTTTCAATGGCAGGGTGGTGGTGGTGAAATCTACGGATGGGAATAGCGCTGCGTTTGACAAACAGGATGGATTGTATACAGTGTGTGTTCGTGGTATCGAAAATGGAGTAACCATTGAAGAAAATATTATCAATGCTTCGGTCAGTCGCGTGCTCAGCAGTAAAACGGATTGGCAGCATATTTTGAAATGCGCACACGATCCAGAAATGAAGATCATTATCTCAAATACTACAGAGGTGGGGATCCAACTGGTGGAAGATGATATTAATGCGGCGCCGCCTGTATCATTCCCGGGAAAATTGCTTTCATTTTTATTCGAAAGATTCAAAGCATTTACAGGAAGCAAGGATAGCGGGATGGTCATTGTGCCCACAGAACTGATCACCGATAATGGAAAAAAACTCGAAAGTATTGTCCTGGAATTAGCGCATCGAAATAACCTTGACTATAAATTTTTCGAGTGGCTGGAAAATCATAATGTGTTCTGTAATTCTCTCGTGGATCGTATCGTACCGGGCAAACCGAATGCAACCGAAGTAAGAAAGATTGAAACAACGTTGGGATATGAAGACGAGATCATGACGATCAGTGAAGTTTTCAGGCTTTGGGCGATCGAGGGTGATGAAAAAGTAAAGGAGGTATTATCCTTTCATAAAGTTGATGAAGGCGTGGTCATCGTTCCTGATATTTCGCTGTTCAAGGAATTAAAACTTCGACTGCTGAATGGTACTCACACGTTCAACTGCGGTCTTGCATTCTTAAGCGGCTTTACTATTACCCGGGAAGCAGTAGGGGACCCGGTTTATGGACGATATACAAAAGCGCTGATGCACAATGAAATTGCAAAGGCTATTCCTTATGAAATAGATGAAAATGTAAAGAAGGAATTTGCAAACAGGGTGTTTGAAAGATTCTGTAATCCATTTATTGAACATCAATGGCAGAGCATAACTGTTCAGTACACTTCTAAAATGAAGATGAGGAATATCCCGTTACTTCAGCGTCATTATGAGTTGAACGATTCGCCACCGATTCATATGGCAACCGGTTTTGCAGGATTTCTATTATATATGAAGGTCGTGAAGAAAGAAGACGGCAAATATTATGGTAACAGGAATGGACAGTTCTACGAAATAAAAGATGATTCGGCTGAGTATTTCAGGGAGGTTTGGAGTAATAACGGCGCGGATCGGGTTGCAGAAATTGTAATGCAAAATGAAGAACTTTGGGGTACCGATCTGACCAAATTGCCTGGATTTTTACAAACAGTACAGGATCAATTGAACGAATTTCAATTGCATGGCGTGCTGAACACGATTGCAGGAATTGAAGCAAAAAAAGTGGTAGCTTAATAGAAAAGAGAAAGAAAATTTTCAAGCTGCTTTATCATCCAGCGCGGAACATTTTATGGCGATCCGATAGTTATCGGATCCCGGTTGGCGAAAAAACAATTACCATTGTACACATGAAGCATAGAGTTCTAAAGGTAAATCCGAAGGATAATGTGATCGTGGCATTGTCAAATCTTAAGAAAGGAGAAACGATCTCCTTTGAGGGCGAGGATTACGAATTGCAGGACGATATTAATGCCAAGCATAAATTTTTTACCAGGGACCTGGATACAGGTGATGAGATAATCATGTATGGTGTACTGGTCGGGAAAGCGCAAAACCCGGTTTCCCGGGGGGGATTGATGACGACAACGAATACAAAACATGCGGCCGATCCATTCACCTACCGGGCCGCAAAATATGAATGGCATGCACCGGATGTTTCAAAATTCAGGGGCAGGAAATTCAACGGTTATCCCCGGAGTGATGGAAGAGTAGGAACTGCTAACTACTGGTTATTTATTCCTACTGTTTTTTGCGAGAACAGGAATCTTGATGTGATCCGCGAAGCGTTACATAATGAATTGGGGTATGCTGTTACGGATAAATATAAAAGTTATACGCATCAGCTGATCGAAGCTTATAAAGAAGGAAAAGATGTTTCCTCTATCGATATTTATTCGGTTCCAAAACATACAAGTGGGAATCGTCCATTTAAAAATGTCGATGGAATAAAATTCTTAAATCACCAGGGTGGTTGTGGTGGTACCCGGCAGGATGCCGGAATTTTGGGAAAATTGCTGGCTGCATATGCTGATCATCCTAATGTGGCCGGGGTTACCGTGCTGAGTTTAGGGTGTCAGAATTTGCAGGTACAGGATTTTGTGAACGACCTCAAACAACGCAATCCAAAATTTGATAAGCCCCTGTATATATTCGAACAACAACAATCACAAAGTGAGGAACAATTGATTGCAGAAGCAATCAGGAAAACATTCGAAGGCTTGATTGAAATAAACAAGATCGAACGCAAACCGGCTACACTGGATAAGTTGTGTATCGGTGTAAAATGTGGAGGCAGTGATGGGTTCAGTGGTATTTCAGCGAATCCTGCCGTTGGTTATTGTGCGGATCTTGTTGTTGCATTGGGCGGCAAAATTCTATTGGCAGAATTTCCTGAACTCTGTGGCGCTGAACAGGACTTGATTGACAGAACAACAAATGAACCTGCAGCAAGAAAATTTATTCATTTAATGACTGCATACAATGATGCGGCCCATAAAGTTGGTTCAGGCTTTCATATGAATCCTTCTCCCGGTAATATTAAAGATGGACTGATCACAGATGCTATCAAGAGTAATGGGGCGGCAAAGAAGGGTGGTACTTCACCTGTTGTTGATGTGTTGGATTATACAGAACCGGCAACTAAACCAGGATTGAATTTAGTTTGTACCCCGGGTAATGACGTAGAAGCAACTACAGGTAAAGCAGCCAGTGGCGCGACGCTTATTTTATTTACAACCGGGCTGGGTACGCCAACCGGTAACCCTGTTTGTCCTACTATCAAAGTAAGCACAAACAGTAACCTCACAAAGCGAATGAATGATATTATCGATATTGATTGCGGACCGATAGTAGAAGGCGACAAAACTATTCAGCAAATGGGCGAGGAGATCCTTGAGTATTGCATTAAAGCAGCCGGTGGTGAAGTGATTCCAAAAGCTGTTCAGTTAAACCAGGATGATTTTATCCCGTGGAAACGAGGTGTTTCACTTTAAACCAACCAAAATGAAGAAGTTTATTGATGAAAATTTCTTGCTTTCAGGCAAGACAGCGCAGCGGCTTTACCATGATTTTGCAAAAGAAATGCCGATCATTGACTATCACAATCACCTTCCCCCGGATGAAATCGCTGCCAATAAGAATTTTGAGAACATAACCAGGGTATGGTTAAATGGCGACCATTACAAATGGAGAGCCATGCGTGCTAATGGTATTCCGGAAGGTTTTATTACCGGTAATAAGAGTGATTGGGAAAAATTCCAGAAATGGGCTGAGACAGTTCCTTATACTTTGCGCAATCCTCTGTATCACTGGACACACCTGGAACTCCAGCGTTATTTTGGGATAACAGATATTTTAAATGGAGAAACAGCCAGAAAAGTATATGATGAAACCTCTGAAAAACTGCAATCAAAAGATCGCAGTGTTCGCGGATTGCTTGAAATGATGAATGTAAAAGTTATTTGTACTACGGATGACCCGGTTGATAATCTTGAGCATCATAAAAAGATCAAAGCCGGCAATTGGCCGGTAAAAGTGCTGCCGGCGTTTCGTCCGGATAAAGCCATGAATGTTGACCACGTTAATACATTCAATAATTATTTAACACTCCTGGAAAAGGCATCGGATATCTCTATCAGCACGTTCAATGACTATATAGCTGCATTAAAAAAACGCCATGATTATTTTGTAGCAAATAATTGCAATGTCAGCGATCATGGTCTTGAGGAAATTTATTCCGAGGATTATACCCAAACAGAGATCGTCGGCATATTCGCCAAGATCCGTTCCGGCGGGGAATTGAAGTCAGAGGAGAGAAAGAAATTCAAGTCAGCAATGCTGGTAACATTTGCTGAGTGGGATTGGGAAAAAGGTTTTGTTCAGCAATATCACCTGGGTGCTTTAAGAAATAATAACAGCCGGATGTTGAATCAACTTGGACCCGATACCGGTTGGGATAGCATCGGTGATTTTTCACAGGCAAAAGCGTTGGCAAAATTCCTGGATCGTCTTGATAAAAACGATAAACTTGCAAAAACAATTATCTATAATCTCAACCCCGCCGATAATGAATTATTTGCAACGATGATCGGCAACTTTAACGATGGGACTGCTGCAGGTAAGATACAATGGGGTAGTGCGTGGTGGTTCCTGGATCAGAAAGACGGGATGACCAAACAAATAAATACACTTAGCAATATGGGGTTGCTTAGTCGATTTATCGGGATGCTGACTGATAGCCGCAGCTTTCTTTCATTCCCCCGTCATGAATATTTCAGAAGATTACTTTGTAATTTATTTGGAGAAGAAATAGAAAACGGTGAACTTCCGAATGATATAGGCTGGATAGGTAACGTGATCCGGGATATTTGTTTTAATAATGCGCACCGGTACTTCGGATGGCAGGATATCAAGGAACCAATTCATAAAACTGTAGAAGCGTAGTATGAGAATACAATTTGCAATCAGCCAGCACGAAACAAAAGGAATGGATACAGAACAGCTGCGTGAAAATTTTTTGGTTCAACATTTATTTTCAGATGATCAAATAAATCTTGTCTATACGCATTATGACAGGGTAATCATCGGTGGGGTTCAACCTGTCAATAAAACTATTGATTTACCGAATCACCCTGAACTTAAGGCTGATTATTTTCTGGAAAGAAGAGAACTTGGCATTATCAATGTTGGAGCCGACGGGATCGTAATTGCAGATGGAAAGGAGTTTGCTATTCGAAAGTTGGATTGTGTTTACTTAGGTAAAGGAACACAAAAGGTAAAATTCAGGTCAAAGAGCAGAAAGGACTCAGCATTGTTCTATCTTCTTTCTGCGCCTGCTCATCACAAGTATCCTAACAGATCGCTGCCAAGAGAAAAAGCTGCACCTGTGCAATTGGGCGCAACGGAAACAGCAAACAAAAGAACCGTTTACAAGTACATTCATTTAGATGGTTTAAGAAGTTGCCAGTTGGTAATGGGTTTAACGGTACTGGAGCCAGGCAGCGTCTGGAATTCCATTCCTCCGCACACACATACAAGAAGAATGGAAGTGTATTTTTATTTTGATCTGCCTGACGCGCATCGCATCATGCATTTTATGGGTGAACCGCAGCAGACAAGACATTTGATCATGGCGAATAATGAAGCAGTGATATCCCCGCCATGGAGTACGCATTATGGATGCGGTACATTTAATTATGGGTTTATTTGGGGAATGGCGGGTGAGAATCTGGTGTATACAGATATGGACCCGGCACCGGTTAACACGTTAAAGTAAAATGTTTTTAATACGTCGCAATTATTATATAATCAAAAGCTTGCTCAAATAAGGGTAAGTATTAAAACCCTCCGCCGCGGCGGAGATGGGGGTAAAGCACAATGTCAAAGAAAGTAGTAACGCTGGGTGAGATTATGTTGCGGTTGTCAACACCGGATTTTAAAAGATTTGTTCAGTCCGATTCATTTGATGTTACCTATGGCGGTGGCGAAGCAAATGTCGCTGCCGCATTATGCAATTATGGATTGAACGGTACATTCGTATCAAAGGTTCCCAATAATGCAATTGGCCAATCAGCGATCAATCATCTTCGCCGTTATGGCGTAGACACGCAGTTCATAGCAAAAGGCGGTGAACGCCTGGGGATCTATTTTCTCGAGACAGGCGCTTCCATGCGTGCATCGCAAGTTATTTATGACAGAGCAGGAGCTTCCATTGCTGATGTGAATCCTGAAGACTTTGATTGGGATAAAATTTTGGATGGTGCCGAATGGTTTCATACAACGGGTATCACACCGGCATTAAGTGATAAGGCTTCAGTCTTGGCTGAATCGGCATTAAAAGCTGCAAAGGCAAAAGGAATTACGACAAGTATTGACCTCAACTACCGAAAAAAATTGTGGACAAAGGAAAAAGCAAGAGAGGTGATGACAAAGCTTTGCAGGTTCGTAGATGTGTGTATCGGGAATGAAGAAGATGCAGATACCACTTTAGGATTTAAAGCTGCGCATACCGATATTACAAAAGGCGAACTGAATCTCGATGGTTACAAAGATGTATTCAAACAAATGAAAGAAAAGTTCGGGTTCAAATTTATAGCATCTTCCCTCCGTGAAAGCCACAGCGCAAGTGATAATGGATGGAGTGCCTTGGTATATGATGGCAAAGATTTTTATCACACAAAAAAATATAACGTACGTATTGTTGACCGTGTGGGCAGTGGAGATTCATTTGCCAGCGGTTTGATCTTTGGCCTCGTAACCGGCATGTCAATGCCTGATGCTGCAGAATTTGGTGTGGCTGCAAGCGCAATAAAGCATACAATACCCGGTGATTTAAATCATGCAACGCTTGCAGAAGTAAAAGACCTGATGAAGGGCGATGCGAGTGGGAGGGTGCAGCGGTAAATTTCACCCCCTGTCCTCCGCCGCGGCGGAGAGACTTAGTGGAAACAATCTTTATGGGATTGAATAGTTCTTGGATGGAAGTTGAATGATTATTTACCGGGCGGTATTGCTACTATTGAGCTTCTGTTGCGTCGCACACTTCAACTTTCTTTTCACTACTGATCATAGTAAAACAATTTCAACAATTCTGATGACAAATATGATTAACAGAATCAAATCTAAGTCTCTCCGCCGCGGCGGACAGGGGAGTATAGGGGTATGATAATAGATACATTAAATAATGCGTCAAAGTATTACTCAGCACATCCATTGTTTGCCAACGCTTTTGAATATATCCGGCAGACTGACCTGGCAAATGCAGCGGATGGTAAAGCTGATATTGCTGATGGATTAAAGTCAATTTTTAGTAATTCGCCCGGCAAAACAAAGGAAGCAAGCCTCGCAAAATTTGAATGTCATAATAAGAATATCGACATACAGGTTTGCATAAGCGGAAAAGAAACCATTGGCTGGAAACCTAGAGAGAAATGCGTGACACCGAACGGTGATTACAATGACGAGAAGGATGTGCAATTTTATAATGATGCACCCGATACGTTCTTTCAACTCAGGAATGGGCAATTTGCGATCTTCTTTCCGGAAGATGTGCACGCTCCCATGATTGGAGAAGGAAATATTAAGAAGCTTGTAATTAAGGTAAGAATTTAAGATGCCACGGAAGCACGGAAAAATAGACTGAGAAAATTAATTATTCCGTGTCTCCGTGGCAAAAACAATAACGATGAGTAAGACACAACAAATAACAGATGCTGTAATAGCACAGGGAATACTTCCTCTGTATTTTAACAGCAGCGAAGAAATAAGCATTGAAGTATTGAGATCAATATATCGTGCGGGTATAAAAGCAGTAGAGTACACCAACCGTGGTGATGCTGCACTGGCTAATTTTAGAAAAATGGTTGCTTTGCGTAATACTGAAATGCCCGGTATGTTGCTGGGAGTAGGGACCATTAAGAATATGCAGCATGCAAAGGATTACCTGGCGGCCGGTGCAGATTTTTTGGTAAGTCCCGGTTATGTTCCCGATGTTGCGGCACATTGTGTTGCCAATGATATTTTTTATGCCGCCGGTTGTATGACGCCAACTGAGATCATTGCTGCAGAGAGTGCCGGCATAAAATTCATCAAGCTCTTCCCTGGGAATTTATTAGGCCCCGAGTTTTTAAGCGGAATAAAAGATATCTTTCCAAAGCTGTTGTTTATGCCGACCGGTGGAGTCGACACAACAAGAGAAAATATTGAAGGATGGTACAAAGCGGGTGTATGTGCAGTAGGAATGGGCAGCAAGCTGATCAGCAAAAAATTAATGGAGTCAAAGGATTATAACACCATTGAATCTGAAACAAAAAAGGTTTTAGAAATTATCTCGTCGATCAAAAAGTAAACAGCATCTTTAACCAAACTCTCCGCCGCGGCGGGGTTGGGGGTATATCATGCAACAAGCCATAGGAAAATACAGGTGGACGATTTGCTCGTTGTTATTTTTTGCAACTACCGTTAACTATCTGGATCGCCAGGTGTTAAGCCTATTGAAACCCGAGCTCGAAAAGCCTGAGTTGTTTGGCTGGACAAATAGTCAATACGCCGATATCGCATCGGTTTTCCAGTTTACCTATGCCATTGCCATGTTGTTTGCCGGCAGGATCATCGATAAAATGGGGACCAAGAAGGGGTTTACATGGGCTATCATCATCTGGTCAATCGGCGCTATTGTTCATGCACTTGCCATTCCGATTGGTAAAAGCATGGCATCCGTATTAGGCTGGGCAGGTCTTGCTGCGGTGCCGGTATCTGTGCTGGGATTTATGTTTGCAAGAGCAGTGCTTGCCATTGGTGAAGCCGGTAACTTTCCAGCCGCCATCAAGGCAACGGCGGAATATTTTCCAAAGAAAGAAAGATCCTTTGCCACAGGTATATTCAATTCCGGCACAAATGTCGGAGCCATATTAGCTCCCTTATCTGTTCCATGGATCGCTGAAAATTGGGGCTGGCGTGCGGCGTTCATTATAATTGGTGCGATCGGTTTTATCTGGCTGATCTTTTGGCTTATTTATTATGAGCGGCCGGAAAAGCAAAAAAGATTATCCGCTGCAGAGTTTGAATATATCAACAGTGATACAAAAGATACGGCGGCTGCCGACGCCAATGAGAAAGTATCATGGTTTAAATTATTGCGGTATAAACAGACATGGGCATTTGCCGTTGGGAAATTTATGACTGATGGGGTATGGTGGTTCTTTTTATTCTGGTTGCCTGCCTACTTAAAAGATCAGTATGGCATGGAGAAGATGGCGATCATGTTGCCATTGGCTGTTCTGTATAGCATGACGATGTTTGGCAGTATTGGCGGTGGCTATTTCCCTGTGTACTTTATCAGGAAAGGGTTCCAACCATATGATGGTCGTATGCGTGCAATGATCCTGATTGCATTGATACCACTGGTAGTGCTGGCCGCACAACCCTTGGGAAATATCAGTTATTGGCTGCCGGTAATTCTTATTGGTATTGCCGCATCTGCACACCAGGCATGGAGCGCTAATCTTTTTACAACCGTATCAGACATGTTCCCGAAAAAAGCGGTAGCATCCATCGTTGGTATTGGTGGTATGGCGGGTGGTATCGGGGGTGTAATTGTAACGAAAGTAGGAGGTGCCCTGTTTGATCATTATAAAGCGCTGGGTCATATCAAAACCGGCTATACGATCATGTTTGCTTTTTGCGCTGTTGCTTATGTTATTGCCTGGGTAATTATGAAGGCGCTGGTACCGAAGTATAAGCCGATTACAGATCTGTAATATGCACTGGTTCTGAATTACCTGGAAGAGTTAGCTGGAAAAATATTGCGGACAGGTACGCATGCGGAGCGATAGGAAGTTGAAACTAACCTCCCCATTTAACCTCATTTATCAAATTCCTGATGATCAACGCTCAACTGGCCGGGTTATCTTAAATGATCTAGTTCTAAGATAGCATTCATTAAAGAACAAAGCTGTTTTCCTTAGAAATGTCATTAATGTTCGTGCAAGACCCTATCCCTTGGACTAGCAAAATTTACGTGAATCATGATAGTGAAAATAAGATACCATTCAGCACAAAAGAGAAATTCAATTGTTATAAAAAAGAGAAGCAGCTACCGGGATTTGCGCAGATACTTGCACTGTCGCTAACTGCTTGCTTAAAAAAAAGTTTGTAAGGAATTTAATTGTACAGTAGCTAATGGCCTGACTCATTATGCAGTAGGGCGCTTGACAAGCAGCTTCGTTCAGAATTCAGACACTAAAATAAGGTGAAATGCTACTATGATCAGCATGATGGATAAGATAAGGGGCGGCAATTTTTTACCTGAATCCGCTTCAATTGTGCCAATATTATTTGCCAGTTTCTTAAATGTGAAAGAACTCCAGCCGGTATTATGTATCAGCTGAATGCTGTGCCGGATTGCGAAAAAACTACGTTTCGTTTCAGTACTTTGTATGTAAAAGCAAATAATTGTAATACTATCTCCCATTGTTATTTCATTACCTTTGCCACATCAATTTCTCTAACTATCTGGATGTGATTGAAGCATTTCTTTGACGAACCGGAATCAACTTATCGTCTGGCATTGGCATCAATTCTGCGAACGATTGATATCATAGATTAATTGGCTTCTTCAGGTATAAATTACAGCTCTAAATTAAAATGGTAGTAAAGCTATCCTATTAAATTTATGAAGAAAATAATTGTACCGACTGATTTTTCTGATAATGCTTTAAAAGCGACCATCTATGCTGCAGAATTAGCTAAGAAAAGCGGAGCCGCCGTTCTGCTAACGCATATTGTTGAACCGGTTACCGACGGCATCAGGCAGCCACACGCTCTACATGGAAGACTGGAGGAAGAAATCGCCCACAACCGAAAAAAGGAACTTGCAGAGATACAGCAATCATTTGCTCAGGCTTATCCTGATATTACAACCGAGATTGAGTTGGCTAAGGGTACAATCATCACATCCTTATTGGATGTTGCTAACCGAAAAGAAGCAGATATAATAGTGATGGGTACAAAGGGTGCTACCGGTCTCAAAGAAGTTTTTTTAGGCAGTGTAGCCACCGGTATCATTGGCAAAACTAAAATTCCGGTGCTTGCCATTCCAGGTGACTACGAAGTAGAAGAACCTGATGCCATCCTGTTTGCCACCAATCATTTTGAAGAAAATAAAGCTCTCCTTATCAGGATCGCTGACATAGCAAACCTGTTTTCCACAGTTGTTCATGTCGCTGTATTTGTCGATACAGATACAGCTGAGGCGACTGATTATATAGACAATCAAAAACAATTAGGCCACTACATGAATTTTTTAAAGATAGCATT
>JAICPX010000161.1 GCA_025929635.1 Chitinophagaceae bacterium | reverse complement strand
TATTGGGAAAAAATGTGGCATGATCCATTAAGTGCAGGCGGCTTTCTTTGGGATTTTGCAGACAATGCAGTTGTACGAAAAGATTTGAAAGACTCATTGGATACAGATAAGCATCGTGCGGCAGATGGTATTCTCGGCCCGCATCTTGAAAAAGAAGGAAGTTATTATGCGATCAAAGAAATATGGAGCCCAATCCATTTTGAAAGAAAAGTGATCACGCCGGGATTTGATGGTAAGCTGAATATTGAGAATCGTTATCATTTCACCAATACTAATCAATGCAGCTTTAGCTGGAAGTTAAACCGGTTTGAGCTTACTACGCTTAAAGAGATCACCGGAAGGGCAGTTGCTCCTGATATTAAGCCTGGTGAGAAAGGAATCTTGCGCCTGGCACTACCAGGGGATTGGGAAAGTTATGATGTGCTGTATGTTACGGTAAAGGATGCTTATACACGAGAATTGTTTACATGGAGCTTTGTTATCAGCGATCCGAAAAAAATAAGCAAACGGGTAGATATGAAGCGGGGTAATTCATCGATCAGTGTAGCTCAAGCCGACTCAACTTCAATTAATGTAAGTGTAAAAGATATTTCGCTGCTATTTAACAGGAATAACGGCATGCTTATTTCGGTTAAGAACAGAAACGGAGTGTTGCCTTTGAGTAACGGCCCCGTGGTGGAAGAAGGGATAAGTAACTTTAGAGCTTTGAAACAGTACAGGCAGGGTGATGATTATATACTTGAATCAACATTCGATAAAAAGGAAAGTTATAACACATTGAAGTGGACCATTTATCCATCAGGCTGGATCCGGTTGGAAGTTCAGTATTTTCCCGGGGCTTATTTCACCAATTTTGCCGGGATTAATTTTTCTTTTCCTGAGAAAGAAATCAGATCGGTGACGTATATGGGTGACGGTCCCTATCGTGTTTGGAAAAATAGAATGAAGGGAAACCAGTTTGGGGTGTGGAGCAAGGAGTATAATAATACCGAAACCGGCGAATGGCCATGGATTTATCCGGAATTCAAGGGCTATCATTCAAATTTTTATGGTGGTTACTTTTTCACAAGGAATGGTCGTTTCACCGTAGTTACAGAAACACAGGATTTGTATTTACGCTTGTTCACTCCGGCGTGGAAGACGGACCAGTGGCACAATTATGAGCCTATTTTTCCATCCGGCGATATTTCATTTATGCAGGGGGTCAGCAGTATTGGAACAAAAACACAACGTAACGAAACCACCGGGCCAATGGGATCGAAAAATATTTTTTATGATTATGAAAAAGATCCGGCAAGGGCTTTAAAGGTGGTCTTATATTTTAATTTTTCAGCCGATCAACAATGAGATTCAAAAATTTCATACCGGTCTTATTTGTTTTCTTATTTCAGCAATCCCATGCACAGGTTAACGTGCAGAACCTTCGTTGCGAAATGTTGGTTAATCCATTGGGAATTGATACAGAAGAACCACGTTTCAGTTGGCAAATAATTTCCAATCAAAGAAACGTTCACCAAACAGCTTATCAAATATTGGTTGCTTCAACTAAGGAACAACTCAACAAAAATGAAGCTGATGTTTGGAATTCAGGCAAACAAAATACTTCCCGATCAATTCATGTTAATTATTCAGGTAAGCCATTGGAGTCTGGGAAAAAATACTTCTGGAAAGTAAACGTGATTACCAATAAAGGCGAAGCGACAACCGGGCCGGCTTATTTTTCCATGGGATTATTGAATGCAGGTGACTGGAAAGCGAAATGGATCGGCTATGATAAGGCTTCTCCATGGGATAGCATTACACAATGGTCACGATTAAGTGCAAGGTATTTGAGAAAAGAGTTTCAAAATAGCGGAGCTGTTAAAAGAGCAACAGTTTACATATCAGGTTTAGGACTGTATGAGTTGTATATAAATGGTAGTAAAATAGGTGACCAGGTGTTGGCACCCAATCCAACGGATTATCGTAAATCGTTTTTTTATAATACGCATGACGTTACCGGGCAAATAAGAACCGGTAACAATGCAATTGCTACGGTTTTAGGCAATGGCCGTTTCTTTACTATGCGTCAGAATTACAAGCCGCAAAAGCATAACACATTTGGTTATCCAAAACTTTTATTACAGTTAGTGATTGAATATATCGATGGAACAAAGAAAACTATTGTAAGCGATCAAACATGGAAACTAAATGTGGATGGCCCGATCAGGACAAATAACGAATATGATGGCGAAGAATATGATGCCACTAAAGAATTTCCCGGCTGGAGTAATGTGGGATTCGATGACGGCAAATGGATAAAACCACAATTAGTATCTGCTCCACCAGGAAAAATGGTGGCACAAATGGCTGAGCCCATGAAAGTGATGAATACTATTGCTCCGATCTCAATAAAACCGGCAAGTAATGGTAAGTACATACTGGACATGGGACAAAACTTTGCTGGCTGGTTGCAAATAAAAGTACAGGGAAAGAGAGGACAGAAGGTTCAATTGCGTTTTGCAGAAAGTTTAAAAACTGATGGGGAATTGTTTGTAGCCAATCTTCGTGATGCAAGAGTTACCGATATCTATACTTTGAAAGGAGAGGGAGTTGAAATATGGGAACCTTCTTTTATCTATCATGGCTTCCGTTATGTTGAAGTAACAGGATTTCCCGGAACACCAACCCTTGATGATTTCGAAGGCAGACTTGTTTATGATGCCTTTGCAACGACGGGTTCATTTACGACTTCAAATGCCGTCATCAACGGTATTTATAAAAATGCATGGTGGGGTATTGCATCTAATTATAAAGGAATGCCGGTTGATTGTCCGCAACGCAACGAACGCCAACCATGGCTTGGGGACCGGGTGATCGGTGCAATGGGAGAATCTTATTTGTTTGACAATGCGAAACTCTATGCAAAGTGGATGCAGGATATTGAAGAGTCCCAAACGGCAGAAGGTGCAATTCCTGATGTAGCACCCGCTTTCTGGAATTATTATTCTGATGATGTAACATGGCCTGCAGCTTTTATTACGATCTCCAATCATTTGTATAATCAATTTGGTGATATCACTCCTATTCAAAAGCACTACGCATCAATGAAGAAATGGATGGCGTATATGAAAGGCAAATACATGACAAATTATATTGTCACAAGAGATAAATATGGCGATTGGTGTATGCCCCCGGAAAGCCCAACACTTATCCATGCAAAGGATCCTTCAAGATTGACGGATGGTAAACTGATCGCAACCGCTTATTATCATAAAATGCTTTCATACCTGCAGCGCTTTGCCGGGCTATTAAACAAAAAAGAGGATGCAAGAGAATTTGGTTTGTTAATGTACAATATTAAGTCTTCATTCAACAAAACGTTTTACAATGAAAAGGAAGGTCATTATTCCAATAACACAGTAACCGCAAACCTGCTGCCTTTATATTTTGGACTTGTACCAGATTCATTAAAGGGAGCAATCTTTGAAAAGATCAGGCTAAAAATACTTGTAGATAATAAGGGACATACCAGCACAGGTTTGATAGGCAGCCAATGGGTAATGAGAACATTGAGCGATTATGAAAATACCGACCTTGCTTACAAACTAACAACCAACACAACCTATCCAAGCTGGGGTTATATGGTTGCAAACGGAGCGACTACCATTTGGGAATTATGGAACGGTAATACTGCCGATCCCGGAATGAACAGCCAGAATCATGTAATGCTTCTCGGTGATCTGCTTACCTGGTATTATGAAAATCTTGCAGGCATTCGGACTGATAAGACAGAAGTCGCCTTTAAGCGAATAATTATGAAGCCTAACCTGCCGACAGGTCTTGATTTTGTCAATGCTTCATATAACAGCATGCATGGATTGATCAAAAGTGAATGGAAGAAAGATGCTGATCAGTTTGAATGGAATATTACAGTTCCTGCGAATAGTTCGGCATCAGTTCATATTCCTGCAAGATCGTTAACTGATGTAATGGAATCAGGCGTGGATGTGTCAAAAGCAGAAGGTATACAATCAGTAAAATTTGAGAACGGTGTAGCAATCATACAGGTAGGCAGCGGAGATTACAAGTTTGTTTCAAAAATAAAATAGTGCAAGAATGAAAATGCTTAAGAAGTTAATTGGCGTGGTTGTTATTGTTGCAGTAACCGTACAACCCCTGTCAGCTCAGCCACCACTTATTGATACGGCAGTTGTAAAAAAGGCGACTGAATGGGTCGGCTCACTGAAATTAAATGATGAAACAAAGGCAGAGAAAGTTAAGACTGCAATTGCTACGCATCTGACTGCTGTAAGGGACTGGCATAATAGTCATCCCTACACAATGATACCCGAAGGAATCAATCCCACTACCGGAGGCAAGCTTTCGGAGATGGATAGACAAATAATCATCTGCTCTGCAAAACCCAGATCCGTTCATGATAACCTGATGAATGTTCTAAGAACTGAACTGGATTCATCCCAGGTGGAAGTGATACTGGATAAATACACGATTGGAAAAGTCGCTTTCACTTTACAAGGATATAGATCAATTGTTCCTGATCTCACTGCAAAAGAAGAAGCTGAGATCCTGAAAAATCTGAAACAGGCTAGGGAACAGGCGATAGATTATAAGAATATGAAGGAGATATCAGCCATATTCGAAATTTACAAAACCAAGTGTGAGCAATATCTCAACAATAATGGTCGGAACTGGAGACAGTTGTACAAAGCCTATGTTGACAGAGTAAACGCAGAAAAGAAAGCTCAAAAACAAAACTAAACTACTAATGAAATCCAGGATTGCTATACTTATTGCTCTGTCCATTTTATCGACAGCGGATTTGTCAGCACAGAAAGATAAATGGAAGGAGGGAATTCTTGTTGATGAATTTATTTATACCGAAGCCCCTTTCCCGGAAGCTCATGCCGCAACCATTGAAGAAACTCCCGATGGGTTGATTGCCGCATGGTTTGGCGGTACAAAAGAAGGAAATAAAGATGTTTGTATCTGGACAAGCAAACTCGTGAATAATAAATGGACTGCACCCGAAAAAGTTGCTGATGGGATTATCAATGATACATTGCGTTATGCGTGCTATAATCCGGTTTTGTTTTACGCTCCCAATAAAGAGCTGTTATTGTTTTATAAGATCGGGCCAAATGTAGCAGGGTGGACAGGCTGGATGATTCGAAGCAATGACAATGGAAAGACATGGAGTGAGAGGGAACGTTTGCCCGACGGTTTTTTAGGTCCGATCAAAAACAAACCAATAATGATGAATGGTGTATTGCTTTGTCCAAGCAGTACAGAGAAAACTGGATGGAAAGCCCATATTGAATACACGACTGATTTTGGCAAAACATGGACAAAGAGTGAAGCGATCAATGATCCAAAAAAGATCCAGGCAATACAGCCGAGCATTCTGAAATATAAAGATGATAGGTTACAGATTTTGTGTCGCAGTCGCAATACAACGCTGAATGAAAGCTGGAGCCTTGATGGTGGCAAAACTTGGAGTGAGATGAAGGCGTCTTCGTTACCGAATAATAATTCAGGAACGGATGCAGTCACACTAAAAGATGGCCGCCAACTTCTCGTATATAATCACCTGTTACCAGACTCAACATGGGTAAACGGCAAAGGTCCCCGCACACCATTGAATGTAGCAGTAAGTAAAGATGGAAGAACCTGGGATGCTGTGTTGATATTAGAAGATTCGCCGATCAGCCAATATTCTTATCCGTCGGTTATCCAATCAAAGGATGGTATGGTTCATATTGTTTATACATGGAGAAGACAAAGAATAAAATACGTAAAGATCGATCCGGAAAAATTAAAAGGGGAGCGAATCATTAATAAACAATGGCCGGGTGGATTGAAGGTTGCGGGAAAGACTGCCGATGATTAGACCGCCTTACCTATCCTCTCCTCCAAAGGAGGAGAGGAACAGCACACAGCCCTTGCTTTTCGAAAACTCCGATTCTGAAGAGATCTCAAAATTGTTGAAGTGAGAGTTGAAGCGGGTGTGGTAGTTATGAAGTGGATTAGAGATATGCTGCACCGCTCCTTCTCCCAATGGAGAAGGAGGTGGCGGATGAGGTCAAAATGGTGAATAGCGAACAGAACGTAGAAGAGTGCGACCCTTCGACAAGCTCAGGGTAAACTGCGACGCAATTGCTCATAAGCGTAGAGAACGTCGAACGGAGCGTCGCAACGTAAGCTTAATAGTAGTACAGTCGCCGGGTAAATAAAAATTACTTGCATCAATGCGCAACCTGCCACTTTTTGATATCGCCATTATCATCATCTACCTGTTGGCAATGGTGGCAGTTGGTTTTTATTTTTCCAAACGAAATAAGAACAGCACACAGTTCACAAGTGCATCTGGAAGGATCCCGGGATGGGCCATCGGTTTATCGATCTATGCAACATTTTTAAGCAGCAATACATTTTTGGGAGTGCCGGGAAAAGCATTCGGCGGTAACTGGAACGCATTTGTATTCAGCATCTCAATGCCTTTAGCGGCATGGGTAGCTTCAAAATACTTTGTTCCGTTTTACCGGAGCACCGGCGAGATATCAGCATATACACATTTGGAAAAAAGATTTGGCACATGGGCAAGAACCTATGCAGTGATCTGTTTCCTGCTGACACAATTTGCAAGAATGGGGACGATCTTTTTTGGCATCGCCTTGAGCTTGCAGGCACTAACAGGATTTTCCATGTCATCGATTATGATCGTAATGGGAATTTGCATCATTATTTATACAGTACTTGGCGGCATGGAAGCAGTGATATGGACCGAGGTGGCACAGGGAATCATTAAAACACTGGGCGCATTGTTGATCTTATTTTTAGTGATCAAAGAAATTCCCGGCGGATTTTCCCAAGTATTTGAAATAGCTACCGCGGATAATAAATTAAGTCTCGGGAGTTATTCACCAAATTTTGTTGAATCGACTTTCTGGGTCGTCCTATTGTACGGTTTTTTTATTAACCTGAACAATTTTGGCATGGACCAAAATTATATCCAACGCTATCATACTGCAAGGTCAGCAAAACAGGCAAGCAGATCGGTATGGGTATGTGTGGCGATGTATGTGCCCGCTTCTTTGTTGTTTTTTATCATTGGAACTTCATTGTATGCCTACTACAATGTATACCCCGAATTGATAGAACCGGTTAAATTAAATGTAGCTGCTGAAAGATTGGGTACCGTTTTCACAACGCAACAGGCGAATGATCTTTCTAATTCATTAGCAGTGGGTGATTATGGCGATAAGGTATTACCACATTTTATGGTGACAAAGGTTCCCACTGGTTTAGTTGGACTAATAGTTTCTGCCTTGTTATCTGCTGCTATGAGCACGATCAGCTCAAATATGAATGCATCCGCTACAGTGTTCACAATGGATATTTATAAAAAATATTTTAAGCCAGGTATAAACGACAAGCAGCAATTGTATATTCTGCACGTCGCTACGGTTGTATTTGGATTAGTTGGATTAGGAACAGGCCTGGCGATGATTGGAGCAAAGAGTTTATTGGATATCTGGTGGGAATTATCTGGCATTTTTGCCGGGGGAATGCTGGGTTTGTTTTTATTAGGATTGATTAGCCGCCAGGCAAGAAATGCGGAAGCATTGACAGCAACCATTATCGGCGTCATTGTTATTTTGTGGATGACTTTTTCTGACAGGTTAAGTGGAGAGTATGCATTTTTAAAGAGTCCAATGCATAAGAACATGATCATCGTGATCGGTACATTGACCATTTTCCTCGCCGGCATATTACTGACAAAGCTTAGAGCCAAGACCACCGTGCCGGCCGGTGGCTAAAACAGTAAAATTGTACAGGTTTACAGTCAAAACCTGCATTGTTTAACCTCTATAAAGAGTTGAAATTTATGCCTTCAAAGTTGATTGCTATGCCTGATAAGAAGTTTGTCCCGGTGATGATCACACCATTCAATTTAAAAGCTAAGGTTGATCTTGAAGTCGTGAGCGTGCTTGTAGATTTTTACCTGGCAGCCGGTGTAAAGGGTTTCTTTGCAAATTGTCTTAGTAGTGAAATGTTCAGCATTACTGAAGATGAACGATTGGAGCTCACAGCACATATTGTTAAGTATGTAAAAGGCCGTGTACCGATCGTCGCTACCGGTTCGTTTGGATTAACAATCAAAGACAAAGCAGATTTTACAAAAAGAATTTATGATACCGGTATTGATGCCGTGATCATGATCACCGGGCATTTTGCAAAAGTGGATGAAGGCGACGAGGTATTGCTTCGCAATTTTGATAAGATGTTTCAGTTCACCGGCAATATCCCACTTGGGATGTATGAATGTCCAGCACCATATAAAAGAATTGTTAACGCTGAGGTGTTTAAAGAATTACTTTCTGCAAACAGGATGATCTATCATAAAGATACATCGATCGACCCGCAGAAGGTGAAAGCAAAGCTTGACATATTGAAGGAAACGAATAGCGACCTCGAGTTTTATGATGCACATACTCCGAATGCACATTTTAGTTTATTGAACGGAGCAAAGGGAATGTCATCCATTTCTGGAAATTTTTATCCTGAGATTATGGTTTGGATGACAGAAAATGCAAATAACCCGGCAAAGCAGGAGGAGGTTGCCTGGTTGCAATCTGAATTGACAAGGGTTGATCCGTTGATCCATGTCGCTTACCCTATGAGTTCAAAGTATTTTTTGCAAAAAAGGGGATTACCGGTAAGAACGATCAGTCGTGCTACCGCACTTCAATTGACGCCTGAGCAAAGAAAGACCCTGGATGATATTCATGACAGTTTTTTAAGCTGGTGTGAACGGTTGGATATAAAACCAGTAACTATTGAGAAACTGACTTCTCAAAACAAAGAGTATTACCTGGTAAAATGATTAATTAAGAATGCGATGCCTGCTGATCCTTTAAAAATATTTTTTCCGGGTAAATTGGTTTTTGGAAATGGAACACTGGCTCAATTGCCGGAGGATATACTGCAACTAAAGCCAAAGAAAGTCTTTATTGCAACAATTGAACCTTTGATAGATTCAATTGCCGGGTTTGTAAATACGCTTACGCATGCTAAGATTGAAGTTTTACAGGATACATCCATAGTTGCTGAGCCGACTTTCGATGATTTTGAGAAATTGATGAAGAAGGTAACACCCTTCAATCCGGATGTAGTGATAGGTATTGGTGGT
>JAICPX010000148.1 GCA_025929635.1 Chitinophagaceae bacterium | reverse complement strand
TGAATTGTGTCGTGGTGGTATCTTTTTTTGTTTTTATTCAGGCTTTAAAATTGTATAAATACATACTGATGACACCATTTGTAACTAAGAAATCTTCAAGCGGGATTAATGTATACTTATTTGCATTCACGTTTCTTATCCTTAACAGTTGCGGAACCGGGATTTTGGGTCAGTCAATACCAGGAGACCGTGTTTTAAAAAAGGTTTATAAAGATGCGTTCCTTGTAGGTACTGCCGTCAATCCTGCGATAACATCAGGAAGAGATAAGGGAACACATGATATTGTAATAAAACATTTCAACTCTGTCACGGTTGAAAATGTAATGAAAGCGGCATTGATCAATCCTGAGCCAGGCGTTTATAATTTTGGACCCGCTGATGAATTTGTTGCATTTGGTGAAAAGAATAAAATGTTCCTGATCGGGCACACCCTCGTCTGGCATAATCAATGCCCACCCTGGTTTTTTACTAATGCGGAAGGAAAGCCTAATACAAAGGAACAACAGATCGAAAGATTAAGAAGTCATATAGAAGCTGTAGCAGGACGGTATGCGGGTCGTGTTCACGCCTGGGATGTTGTGAATGAAGTGATCGGTGAAGATGGAAATTATCGGCCTACTACATGGGTAAATGCATTTGGAAATGGTGATACACTGGTAAAGTACGCCTTCATGTTCGCGGCCAGGTATGCTCCCAATACAGAATTATATTACAATGATTTTAATGAATGGCGTCCCGCAAAACGAGATGGCATTGTACGAATGGTGAAAATGTTACAAAAAGAAGGAATACGCATCGATGGCATAGGAATGCAGGCCCATTGGGGCTTGAATTATCCAAAGACAAAATATATAGAAGAAGCCATTGATGCGTACGCGGCATGTGGAGTAAAAGTAATGATCACAGAACTGGATATTGATGTACTTCCTTTAACAAAAGAAGGACAGATCATCGGGCAAGGCATGGCTGACAAACAATTTCAACTGGAAGAGTTTAAAGAGTTTTTTGATCCCTACCAACCGGGATTGCCTGACAGCATGCAAACGCTGCTTGCCGGGCGATATGAAGAAGTGTTCAAAATTTTTTATACCCGGAAAGATAAGATCGCAAGAGTGACACTATGGGGAGTACACGATGGTATGAGTTGGAAGAATGGTTATCCAATACCTAACAGAACAAATTATCCTTTATTGTGGGACAGACAACTTCGCCCTAAGCCAGCTTTACATGCCGTGTTGAATGTTCCATATAAGAAATAAAATAAACAGGTCGCATCGTTTTCGAACAAATCAATGAAGCACAGCCTCAAATCCTGTATCAATTATTTACAAACCGCCCTGCTTGTTGTTCTTTGCGGCCTGATTATCCCATTCGGCGTGGTAAAGGCACAGAAACTTCAGAGTGATAATGGAGACGGCACGTATACAAATCCGGTGATTGCCGCTGATTTTCCTGATCCCGATGTGATTCTTGTTGAAGACACTTATTATATGGTTTCAACAACCATGTTCATTTTTCCCGGTGTTACGGTATTAAAATCAAAGGACCTTGTAAACTGGGAGTATTGCAGTAATGCTGTGCCTCGCTTTGACTTCAGCAAATGTTACGATCTTGATAGTTGTCACCGGTATTCACATGGGCAATGGGCAACAAGCATGAAATATCATGACGGTAAATTCTATTTACTCTTTATTACACTTGATGAAGGTGGATTTCTTTGTACTGCTTCGAAAGCGGAAGGCCCATGGGAAATACGAAAACTGCCAAAAGGTTTTTATGATCCCGGTTTATTCTTTGATGATGACGGGAGGATCTATGTAACGCATGGCTATGGAAGGATCTCTGTTACTGAGCTCAATCCTGATTTCTCCCCCAAAACAAAGGATTCATTGGTTTTCACCGGCGACATACGGCGTGGACTTGAAGGCATGCACGTTTATAAAATAAATGGGTACTATTATTTATATGGCACTTATGGTGGCAAAGATGGAATACAGGTAGCCCTGCGATCAAAAAATATCTACGGCCCGTTTGAACAAAAGGTTGTAATAAGAGATACTACCCCGGGAATTAATTTTGGAATTCACCAGGGAGCATTGATCAAAACACAAACAGGTGAATGGTGGACAATCCTTTTCGTTGATAGCGGACCTTTCGGCCGTTTTCCCTCTTTACAACCAGTAACATGGAAAGATGGGTGGCCAATGGTGGGAGTTGATGGAAAGGCTGTGATCACTTATAAAAAACCTGATGTTGGTAAAATTCACCCGCAAAAAATATTTCCAACATCTGATGAATTCGATAGCAAAAAGCTTGGGTTGCAGTGGGGCTGGAATCATAATCCTGATCCTGCAAATTGGTCGTTGACCAAAAGGCCCGGATTTTTAAGGATAACAACAGGAAGAATTGATTCAAACTTACGAAAAGCCCGTAATACGCTTACCCAACGGCCATTTGCGGGTTATGATAATAAACCAACAAGCGGCTCAGCAAAAATGGAAGTTATGAATATGAAGGATGGTGATATAGCGGGGTTGGCATTATTCCAGGACCCTTATGCATTTGTTGCAGTAAGACAACTAAATGGTACCAAAGAGATCATCATGGTCAATGATGGAGTGACGGTTGACTCGGTGCCAATGAATAGCAAGACGATCTATTTGCGGACTATTGCGTCCAATAGTACTGGTAAGGCACTGTTCCAATACAGTTTTGATAATAAAACATTCAGGCAAATCGGTAATGAGCTATTAATGAGATTTAATCTTTCCATTTTTACCGGCAATAAATTCTGCCTCTTTAATTATGCCACTAAAACAACGGGCGGGTTTGTTGACTTTGACTGGTTCAGAACTAAATTTGAATCATTATGAAAAGAGTATTGCTATACTTATTAATGAGTTGGTCAGTAACAAGTTATTCCCAATCCATCCAGCCCTGGCATGGAAAGAAATGTGCTGTAGTACTGACTTATGATGATGCCATTGATCAGCACCTTGACAACGCAATTCCTGTTCTTGATTCACTTGAACTAAAGGCAACATTTTATGTTACTGCTTTTTCTTCATCAGTTCAAAAGCGTTTACATGACTGGAAAAACCTTACCATCAATGGACATGAATTGGGCAACCACACATTGTATCATCCCTGTACTGGCGGCAAAGGAAGAGAATGGGTAAGTAAAGAATATGATCTGAACAATTATTCCCCCAAAAGAATGGTCGATGAAACAAGAATGACCAATCTTTTTTTGCAAGCGTTGGATGGGAAAACGAAGAGAACATTTGCGTTTACCTGCGGGGACATGAAAATTGGAGATTCGGCATTTATCAATGGGATGAAAAATGATTTTGTCGCCGCAAGGGCTGTGCGAAACGAAATGCATAAAATAAATGAGATCGATCTTTATAACGTAGATTGCTACATGGTGAACAATCACAGTTTTGAGCAAATGAAAGAATGGGTGGATAAGGCCCTGCAAACAAACTCATTGCTTGTTATATTGTTTCATGGTGTCGGTGGTGGTAATTCACTAAATGTGGATATGCAGGCACACCGTCAGTTCCTGCAATATTTAGAAAAGAATGAAAAAGATATTTGGATCGCAACCATGCTCGAAACAGCTGAGTACATCAACAGTCAAAGACAAGCAGTTAAATAAATAATAGTACGATGGAACGCAACAATACATCAAGAAGAAGATTTCTCCGTAACCTTGGGCTTGCGGGGTTAAGTGTTCCGCTTATTTCGTCAGGCATTAATTGTGCTAATGAGAAAAAGACAAACCCTCAAACAATGATCAATGGAAATAAAAAGGCGGGCAAGCTCGGTATTGCACTACTTGGGCTGGGTGGCTATGCAGGAGGACAACTGGCGCCTGCGTTGCAAAGCACCGAACACTGTTATCTCGCGGGGATCGTTACAGGTACGCCATCGAAGATCCCGGCCTGGCAAAGCAAATATTCTATCCCGGGAAACAATGTTTATAATTATGAAACTTTTGATAAGATAAAAGACAATGCTGATATAGATATCGTTTATATTGTTACTCCGAATGCATTGCACAAAGATTTCGTCATTCGTGCGGCACAAGCAGGAAAACATGTTATCTGTGAAAAACCAATGGCGCTTTCAGTGGAAGATTGTGATGAGATGATCGCCGCCTGTAAAAAAGCTGGTAAATTGTTATCGATTGGTTATCGGTTGCATTTCGAGCCACATAACCTTGAAATGATGAGATTGGGAACGAAAAAAATTTATGGCAATATTAAAAAAATCGGCGCTGGTTTTGGATTTACTATTGGAGACCCCACACAATGGAGACTAAAAAAAGCGTTGTCAGGCGGAGGCCCTCTCCAGGATGTAGGTATCTATTGTGTACAGGGCATATGTTATACAACAGGGCTTGAACCAATTGCCGTAACTGCACAAGAAGGACCAAAAACAGATCCTGATAAGTTCAGGGAAGTTGAACAATCACTCACCTGGCAGTTTGAAATGCCGGGTGGAATAATTGCTGAAGGGAAGTCCAGTTACGGGCAGGGAATGAATTTTTTAAAAGCAGAAGCAGAGAAAGGAATATTTGAACTCACACCTGCTTACAATTATAGTGGACAAGCCGGTCGCACTCCTGAGGGGACAATGAATTTTCCAAAAATTAATCAACAGGCAAAACAAATGGATGCGTTTGCATTGTCTATAAGAAATAATCAACTGTCGATAGTACCTGGCGAATTAGGTAAAAGGGATGTAAAGATCATTGCGGCGATCTATGAAGCTATGGGAACGGGAAAAAGGATCACGATAAACTAAAATCATTCATTATATGACTCACAGGAAACCAAAACAAATTCTTTTTTTATTTATGCTGATTTTACTACAGCCAGGTTCTCTCCTGGCCCAATTGCAGCCTGTTGGGATGTTTGATCATCATGAAGACATTGGCGGCCCAAAAATCAAAGGTTCTGTTATGTATGATAAGAATGACCAGACATATACCGTATCGGGAGGGGGTGTAAACATGTGGGCAACCTCGGATCAATTTCACTTTTTATGGAAAAAGATCAAAGGCGATTTTATGATAACGGCAACCGTTCGCTTTATCGGCAAAGGAACAGACCCACACCGTAAGATAGGCATCATTGCAAGGGAAAAGTTAACCGCCGATTCAAAATATGCAGATGCCTGTGTACATGGGGATGGTCTTACGTCACTTCAATTTCGGAATGCTGATGCCGGGCAAACCGAACAGATCGTTGTTCCTTCATTTCATCCAACCGATATAGAACTCCAACGGGTTGGTAATACTTTTACTTTCTCTGCTGCCACTTTCGGGGAAAATTACAAATCGGTAGCAAAGGAGATCACCCTGAACGATGAAGTGTATGCCGGGATATTTATCTGCTCGCATAATGGCGACGTCATGGAAAAAGCTGTCTTCAGCAATGTCCGGATCATTATACCTCCGGGAAAGGATTATCGCCCGTACAGGGATTATATAGGCAGTCATATTGAGATCATGGATGTGCAAACCGGCTTAAGAAGGATTGTTTACAGCGCCCCTAATTCATTACAGGCTCCCAACTGGACAAACGATGGTAAATACCTTATCTATAACTCCGATGGATTATTATACAAATTTGATATTGCAACCGGCAAGCCGTCAGTCCTGAATTCCGGTTTTGCAAAAAGCAATAACAACGATCATGTGATCTCTTTTGATGGAAAACAAATGGCGATCAGCCATCATGTTGGTGAGAAACGGATATCAACCATATTCACTCTTCCCATTACGGGATCTGATAATCCCATAAAGATTACTTCTGAAGATTCCGGGCATTCCTATTTGCATGGTTGGTCACCAGATGGGAAAAAATTAATATTTACGGGGCAAAGAAATAACCAGTTTGATATCTGGACGATCGATATCGCAACAAAGAAAGAGACCGCGTTGACGAACAGTCCGGTACTTGATGATGGCCCTGAATACACACCCGATGGAAAATGGATATACTTTAATTCAGTCAGAACTGGTACTATGAAACTATGGCGAATGAAACCCGATGGAAGCAACCAGGAACAGGTAACTTTTGATGAATACAATGACTGGTTCCCGCATATTTCTCCTGATGGCAGGTGGATCGTTTATATCGCCTTTCCAAAGGATATCGATCCGTCAGATCATCCTTTTTATAAAAAAGTTTATTTAAAGTTGATGCCTGCCGGCGGAGGCGTGCCAAGAACCATTGCTTATTTATTTGGTGGACAGGGGACGATCAACGTCCCGTCATGGTCGCCCGATAGTAAGCGAATTGCATTTGTATCAAATACTCAATTAAGGTAACATTGCAGAATAGGCGAATCTAGGCACACTGTTTATCGCAAAAAATTAGCAACCGTATAGTGTAGATTCGCTAATTGAAATTGATTGCAGCCGATGGCAGAGCAGTATACTTCACGAAACAGGATCAGTCTTGTGCACAGTGGCGAAGATTATTTTTCATTGCTTTTAAGGCTTATTGACAAAGCAAAGCTTACTATTCACTTGCAGACTTATATCTATGAAAATGACAAAACTGGTCGGGAAGTGGGTGAAGCATTGAAATCCGCTGCGCAACGTGGCGTATCTGTTTATCTTCATGTTGATGGTTATGCTTCACAAAAGCTAAGAGGCGAATTCAGGCATGACCTGGAAAAAGCCGGCGTTCATTTCAAATTCTTCGAACCGCTTTTAAACAGCAGGCATTTTTATTTTGGCCGCCGTTTGCATCAAAAGGTTGTTGTGGTTGATGGAATATATTCCCTGGTTGGAGGGCTGAATATCGGGGATCGTTATAATGATGTGCGTGGTAAAAAAGCCTGGTATGATGTAGCGTTGTATGCTGAAGGCGAAGTGTCGTATCACCTCCATCTTATCTGCAATCGGATGTGGCGAAGAAGGCGAAAATTGAGGGATAGGATACGAAAAGAGGTTGTAGAAGAATTCTCCAACTCGATAGCTAAAGATGAGCGGCAAATGGTAAGGGTGCGCCAAAACGATTGGGTGAAAAGAAAAAGCGAGGTATGGAATACTTATCGTTTACTTTTTGCGCATGCCAACAAAACAATAATTATCATGAGCAGCTATTTTCTGCCAGGGCGTACCTATCGCAAATTGCTAAGCCGCGCTTCGGCCAGGGGTGTTAAAGTAAAAGTTATTCTTGCCGGCAAATCCGACGTGATCCTTTCTAAAAATGCCGAAAGATATTTGTATGATTGGTTATTGAGAAAGAATATTGAGATCTATGAATACCAGAAAACGGTATTGCATGCTAAAATGAGTGTGGCCGATGAAGAAATCGTAACGATCGGATCATTCAATGTAAATAATATAAGCGCTTATGCAAGCCTTGAATTGAACCTGGATATAAAAAGCCCTGCTTTTGGCAGCTACATCCGGCAAGTGATGAATGAGATCATTAGCAAAGATTGTCAGCAAATAACCAGGGAAAATTATATTTCTTCGGCAAATTTTTTCAGGCGGCTATGGCAAAAGACGTCTTACCTGGTCGTCAACTGGCTCCTGACACTATTCACGTTCTATTTTAAACAGGAAGATTAATTTCCTTCAATACGTTTCACCAAGGACCTGAACGCTCCCCTGTTCCAGCCTTCAAAACGGCCACGCTGAACGACAAGTTTGTTATCGGCACTATCTTTTAAAAAATAATGAAACACAAACTTGTTCTTTGGATTTTGCCAGCCGGTGATCTGTCCAAACCGAAGATCATTGAATACAAGGGTGTCATTCCATTCTTCAGCGGTATAAAACTCCTGCGAGAATCGTTTTAACTTTTGAAGTCCCTCCGTGTCTTCAACGGAATCAAGCAATTTGTCATTACGTGGAAAAAATTCAAAGTCGATTTGTTTTTTGCTGTCAAAAACGGAGCGGTAGCCGATGTAATAACCGGAATCATTACCAGCTACGACATACCACAGCCAGTTTTGCAATGCCGTGGGTGTGGTAAAATATCTTGTGTAGTTGATTTCCTGTTTCTTTAGGATCTGCCTTACATCACGATCGATCATTGCCTTATTGAACAGGCAATACAAAAGATAGGCCCCGCTGAATACAAGTCCCATTGTCCACCACTTTTTCCTTTGTTTTGAAGTTTGTTTTAAGGCAATAAGCAATACAAGGGCAATCCCGGGCCATATTGAAAAAAATGGATCGGCCACATAAATGGCATTAAAAGAAATTCTCTTGTGACTAAATGGTTCAAACCAGCCGGTTCCATAGTTATTGAAGGCATCGATAAAAACATGCACGAAAATAACACCGCCAAAAAACTGTAGCCACTTTCGAAAACTGATATTGTGTGGCCGGTGCCAGCGTTCAGCAAGCAAAGCGAGAAAAACTGAAATTAATGCAACAAACAAAAAAGAGTGCGTGAAGCCCCGATGGGCCAGTAAATTGCTTGACGTATTCATCCAGAATGAAGCGAGAAAATCAATATCAGGAGCACTTTGTGCCAGGGCCCCCCATAACAAAGCCTTTCTTCCCAATTTCCTGTCAAGAAAAGCTTCGCCCAAACATGCACCAACAGCTATATGGGTGATCGAATCCATGAATTATTAATATCGCTAAGCTAATGCAAAGAAGAGTTATCCCGATTTTTCCAGATCCTTTAATATTTTACTCAGGTCAATACCTTTCCCTAACACTGGTTTAAAAATATCACCTTCACTTTTTATTCTATCCATTGCATTTGAAATATTAAAATCGGTTGTCTTCAATCCTTTCTTCACTTCTTCCCAATATAAAGGCATGGAAACAGGGGCGCCGGGTTTCGGTCTCACTGAATATGGTGCAGCCAATGTTGCTTTTGGACGATTCTGTAAAAAATCTACATACAATTTATTATTTCTCGCTTTAGTCAGTCTTTCAATGCTTGTGATATCCGGTAACATATTGTTTACCTGCGTGGCGATTATTCTTCCAAACATCTGGCATTGATCATAGGTGTATAGAGCGCCCAATGGTATGTAAACATGTATACCTGTAGAGCCGGAGGTTTTTGGATAACCCACCACTCCCATTGAATCCAATACCTCTTTTGTTGCCTGCGCTACCTTGATCACTATCTCAAAGCCCTGTTTATCTGAAGGGTCAAGATCTATCAAACACCAATCCGGGTGATCGGGTTTGTGGATCTTACTGTTCCATGGATTCATTTCAATGGCGCCGGCATTTGCCATATATAAGATTGCCGCTTCATTTTCGGGTACCAAAAAGTTCTTGTTTTCACCTTCGCCGGTTGTATAAGGCTCCATCTTTATCCAACCGGGAGCTTTTCCCGTGATATCTTTCTGATAAAAACTTTTCCCATTGATACCATTGGGAAAACGATTCATTGACTGCGGCCTGTCTTTTAAGTACGGGAGCAGGACAGGCGCCACCTGGTAATAATAATTGAGCATATCCCGCTTCGTGTATTTTTCCTTTGGCCAAAAGACCTTG